>CAXTDO010000930.1:0-2405 GCA_964242315.1 uncultured Flavihumibacter sp. | reverse complement strand
GTGGTTAAAAAAACACTTACAAGGTTAGCTGCTACAATTCTATGCGTAATCTCATACTTAACTGAACACTAGTTGGAACGGGCAAAAATAATGGAATTATAGGTCGAATGCGTATTTTTGTCCTCCTCTTAACGATTGCATGTTGAAAATATTTCAGGGCTTTACGCTGTAAGCGGGCAATTTTAAGTCTTCTTTAGCAATTTTTGTCAGCATCATCCTGCCAATGCGGCTAAGCGAAGGGTTACCAAAATGATCATAACACTCGATTGAAAAATAGGCTTTTCAACATCAGATAAAAACTAGAAATAAAGCAGGTATGGATTATAATTTCGAAAGTATAGAACAGAAATGGCAACAGCAGTGGCAGGAGCTGAACGCTTATAAAGTAAGCAACAACTCCGATAAGCCTAAATACTATGTGCTCGATATGTTTCCTTATCCCAGTGGAGTAGGATTGCATGTAGGCCATCCGCTGGGTTATATTGCCAGCGATATTTACAGCCGCTATAAACGCTTAAAAGGTTTTAATGTGCTGCATCCTATGGGTTTCGACAGCTTTGGATTGCCTGCCGAGCAGTACGCTATTGAAACCGGGCAGCATCCGGCAATTACTACTGAAAAAAATATCAAAACATACAGAAGCCAGTTAGATAATATTGGATTTGGCTACGACTGGAGCCGGGAAGTACAAACAAGCGATCCGGCTTATTATAAGTGGACGCAATGGATATTCCTGAAAATATTCAATTCCTGGTACGACAGGAATGCAAAAAAGGCAAGAGACCTGCAGGATTTAATTACTCTATTTGAAGAAGAAGGCAATACTACCGTTGGTAAGCGAAATGCAGGTATTGAATTTTCAGGTGAGGAATGGAAAGCCTTTGATGAAAAGCAACAGCAGGAAATATTGATGAACTACAGGCTGGCTTTTTCTTCATTCGGTGAAGTGAACTGGTGCGAAGCATTAGGAACTGTTTTAGCCAACGATGAAGTAATCAACGGTGTCAGCGAACGGGGCGGACACCCGGTGATAAAAAAAAGGATGCGCCAGTGGTACCTCCGCATCACTGAATATGCGGATCGTTTGCTGGAAGGCCTGGAACAGGTAGAATTTACCGAATCATTAAAAGAACAGCAGCGCAACTGGATAGGAAAAAGCCAGGGCAGTGAAATTGTTTTTGATATTAAAGGAACCGGCAATAATAAACTCAAAGTATATACAACAAGGCCTGATACGATCTTTGGTGTTGACTTCATGGTGATTGCCCCCGAGCATGAGCTCGTTGCACAAATTACCACCCCTGAACAGCAGCAGGCTATTGACGATTATCTTACTTACGTGAAAAGCCGCAGTGAGCGGGAACGCATGTCTGAGGTGAAGCAGATTACCGGATGCTTTACCGGCGCTTATGCTGTCAATCCTTTTGATAAGAGAGAAATTCCCGTCTGGATTGCCGAGTATGTACTGGCAGGTTATGGTACCGGCGCCATCATGGCTGTGCCCTGTGGCGACCAGCGTGATTATAATTTCGCTGTGCATTTCAATTTGCCCATTACCAACATTATCGGGAGTTATTATAACGGGCAGGAAGCCAATCCTACCAAGGAAGCCATTCTGGAGAATTCCGGTTTCCTGGATGGAATGGTGATGAAAGATGCCATGGAAACAGCCATTGTAAAACTGGAGGAACTGGGCATAGGAAAAAGACAGGTGAATTACCGGATGCGTGATGCAGGCTTCAGCCGCCAGCGTTACTGGGGTGAACCTTTCCCTATAATCTGGAAAGATGGTACTGCTTACCCGTTAGATGAAAAAGAGTTGCCGCTTGAATTACCTTATGTAGATACCTACGGCCCCGGCCCCGAAGGTGAAGGCCCTTTGGCTAACATTACAGATTGGGTAAACCTGCCCGATGGCGGTAAAAGAGAAACCAGCACCATGCCCGGGTATGCAGGCAGCAGTTGGTATTTCCTGCGTTATATGGACCCGCATAATGACGAGGAATTTTGCAATCGTAAAGTATCAGATTACTGGCAGCAGGTAGATCTTTATATCGGTGGTACCGAGCATGCTGTAGGACATTTATTATACAGCAGGCTGTGGACTAAAATCTTATTCGACCTGCAATTGATCGGTCATGAGGAACCTTATAAAAAATTGCTGAACCAGGGAATGATCCAGGGGTCATCGAGGTTTGTGTACCGTATCAAAGGAACCAGCCAGTTTGTTTCTTTTGGTTTGAAAGATCATTATGATACCAATCCGTTGCATGTAGATGTTAACATCGTTGATGGGGTAATACTGAATACGGAAGCCTTCAAAACAAACAGGAGTGATTATGCCAGGGCGGAATTCATTCTGGAAGAGGGGAAATAGATGTGTGGGGTAGAAGTTGAAAGGATGA
>CAXTDO010000929.1:0-2411 GCA_964242315.1 uncultured Flavihumibacter sp. | reverse complement strand
GCCGCGAATACCTATAGCCCTGAATTTCATTACATGATTGAGATAAACGAATTCATTGTTGGTAGCTTTTTCCACAGCTCCCATTACTTTGCCACCAACTTCTGGCAATACAGACACTGAGATAAGCGGATTTTCTAATGTAACCACTTTCCAGTTGCGGTCGGCTCCTTTGTTAGTGTACCCATCAAATACAAAATATGGGTAGAAAGGCGCCACTTTGCTATTGATTGCCAGTACGGGCACAGGGTTTGGATCGTTGAATGGATAAGTTTTAATTGACTTACTGGTTTCTTTTACGGAAGCCTCCTGCGCTGTCGCGGCTACATAAGAAAACAGCCCTTGAAAGAGTAACAACTGGTAAAAAAGAAAAAAATTATACATCCATTTAACAATTTAAATTTTATTGACCTGGTCAAAAGCAAGTTCAGCCACCTCTCGACAAACAGGGGGCTTGATTTTGAGCGCTGCGCTTTATTCCAGAAAAATACAATGTTACGAAAGCAACTGAGATCAAAAAAAAGATTTCGAAAACTAAGAATTTTAAATTGCAATGAAATAAAAGTTGTTAATTGCAAAAGCCTTTTATATGGAAATATAATTTTACAGTTATCGCTGCCCTGTCAGGTGAGGATGTCAACTATAACCTTACTATAATCTTGTAACCCCTTCGGGGTTGAGCAAAAAAACCGGATTATTTAGGAGAGGTTTCCTATTCCGATTTCTAAACGCTGCAATTGTCAGTTAAAAAAACTGACCTTTAAACATCTACAACATTCATCTATGTCAAATAAACGCAGACAATTTTTAAAACATGCTGGACTTATTAGCCTTGGAATTGCCAATGGTATTAAATTGCCTGCAAATCCATTTGTTGATAGTGAAAATAAAATCATGAACCGCGACATTGATAAATTTGATAAAGATGAAAAGGACTTAAGCATCATCGGACTTTACGGAGATTGGGCTGATTCTATTAATAAAAATAAGCTGCCGTCTTTTTCTTTCCGCAGACCTGAATTTACCGATCTTGCCAGCTGGCGTAAGGCTGCCACGCAACGCCTGACCGAACGCTTAGCTATCCCAGAAATTGGCGGACTGCCAAAGGTGACCATACACAAGCAATATATTTATGATGGGCTGCACGTGGAAGAAATGAGCTGGCAGCTGCCTTATGGAAGGCCTACTGAGGCAATCTTGCTGAAACCGGTGGATGCAAAAGGAAAACTACCCGCCATTCTTGGTTTTCATGATCATGGTGGCAACAAATATTTTGGTTGCCATAAGATCACTAAAATTTCAGATAACCAAAATCCAATGATGAAGGATCACCAGGAGCATTACTATACTGGTTTAGCATGGGCAAATGAGATCGCAAAACGGGGCTATGTTGTTCTGGTTCCGGACTCGTTCACTTTTGGCAGCAGAAGGGTGATGCTTCGGGATGTACCAACCCGTATTAGAAATGGTGTAACCGATGGAAGTTCAACCGACAGGGAAAGCGTTGCAGCATACAACACATGGGCCAGCGACCATGAACATATAATGGCAAAATCTTTATTCAGCGCAGGTACGACATGGCCAGGCGTTTTTTTTGCTGAAGACAAGAAAGCGCTTGACATTTTATGTGCACGCCCCGATGTAGATGCAAACAGGATTGGTTGCAGCGGGCTCTCTGGTGGCGGACTAAGAACCGCGTTCATGGCAGGACTTGATCCACGGATAAAATGCGCGGTAAACGTAGGCTTTAACACCACCTGGACAGACTTTGTATTGCATAAGTCATTTACGCACACCTGGATGGTCTATGTTCCGATGCTTCCTAACGAGCTCGACTTCCCGGAGATCATGGGACTGCGGGTGCCACTTGCCACACTCGTTTTGAATGACAGTGAAGACCAGTTGTATACGCTGTCCGAAATGCAAAGGGCTGAAACAATTTTACAGGAAGTGTTTACCAAAGCGGGTGCGGCAGATCGCTTTAAATGCTCCTATTATCCGGGGCTGCATAAATTTGACAGCGCCATGCAATCCGATGCATTTAACTGGTTTGATCATTGGCTGAAGGGGTAAAAATCTGCAGGCTGTATAACCTGAGAGCTAATAATTGATGTATCTATCAGGTGATAGTAATTTATTCATTTGCGGATGACGTACTGCTGCATGAATTCTATTTTTCCAGCTTTATTCAGTCTCCATACTTCGTGCAAAGCGACGGAGTCTGTTTTATTCTTTTTACTGGTAATAATTCATTTATCTAAAAGTTTTATGAAATAAGATTACGACAACCATAGTTGACCTTTGGTAAGCTGGAAAATATTAATCGTTGTTTAATAATTCCCAATCGATATTTTCCATTCTTACGGGCAAATTATTGGTTTGAGCAAATTGGTTTCTGGCATTAAGCACAACAC
>CAXTDO010000928.1:0-2412 GCA_964242315.1 uncultured Flavihumibacter sp. | reverse complement strand
TAGCACGGAGGTCCACGGAGAAGTTTCCTCCGTGGACCTCCGTGCTACCTCGGCTCTTCCTCCCTGGTTAAAAAACATCATTTAAAACCCTAATCCAATATACAAAGCAATCACACTATTCTTTGAATTCTTAGTTAACTGACCAGGTATCCCTGAAGTTCCTATTTCTTTCAGCCCATAGTTGTATCTTGCTCCAATTGTAAAATTCATCACATCAACGCCAAGCCCACCAACTAAACCATAATCAAACCTGTTAAAATTATCCGCTTTGAGGTCTGCAACATTGTTAACGGTTCCATCGTTTTTTAGGTCCTTAATATTGGCAGAGGCAAGATATGAAACATATCCTCCCGCCTGAATATTTAAATTCCTGGCAAGGTTTATAACCGCTAATAAAGGGACTTCAACATAATTAAGATTGAAGCGATATTCGCCTTTAGTACCTTGGATAATATTACCCCTATATGTTAGTTTAGCACCTTTACCACTATAAATTAATTCCGGCTGAATAGAAAAACCTTTTGCTACAGGAATCTTAGCATAAAAGCCCAGATTTAATCCTAATTTAAGATTATTGTCATCGGCCTGATCAGTATACAAATTACTAAGATTCAATCCGCCTTTAATTCCAAATTTCGGAGTCAAGGTTTTTTCGGCAGATGTTTGCTGTTCCTGCGCGGAACCAACTGCAAACGTGCCAAACAGAAATGCCAGCAATACAGCACTTTTACGATTAACAGAATTTTTTAATTTCATAGTATAATAGTTTTGCCTACCATGTCAAATTCTATACCCTACTGGTTGCCTGTTATAACTCACATAAGTGCAGGACGCGTGCGCGGAACTATTTCTACAATGTTGTCTAATTACATAGCATTGATGGTAAAACTGGCACAATAGTTTATCTTGTAAAATCAAACTGTTAATTTATGAAAGCAATCTGGACGGGCTCTATCGGATTCGGACTCGTAAACATTCCCATTAAAATGTATAGTGCGGTACAGTGAAGCGAATTAGATCTTGACATGCTGGACAGTAAAGATCATGCGAACATTAAATTCCAGCGTGTAAATGCCAACACCGGTAAAGTGGTAGCCTATGAAGATATTGTGAAAGGATTTAAAGTTGATGAAAAATATGTGGTGCTGACAGACGAAGATTTTAAAAAAGCAAGTCCTGAAAAAACAAAAATCATAGGAATTGAAGAGTTTGTGCAGGAAACAGAAATAGACAGTATGTATTACGAGACGCCTTATTACCTTGAACCTCAAAAGTCGGGTAGTAAAGCATATGGATTGCTTCGCGATGCTTTAAAGAAAACAGGAAAGGTCGGTTTAGGAACCTATGTGCTGAGAAGTAAGGAAAGTCTTTGCTTAATAAAAGCCATAAATGATGTACTGATTCTCCAAAATATCAGGTATGACAGTGAGATCAGGAAACAGGATGAACTCAATATACCCGATGCAGAGAGCAAAGCTCCTGAATTAAAAATGGCGATGGCTTTGATAGAACAATTGACGGGCCCTTTTGACATATCAAAATATAAAGACACCTACTCTGATGAATTGATGAAATTGATCAATGCAAAGGCAAAAGGTAAAAAATTGGTGGCACCTGCGTTGCGAATTGTGCATTCCAAATCAAAAGACCTCCTGGCTCAATTGAAGGAAAGTCTTGAAGCTAAAAAAAAGCAGGCGTCCTGATAAATTTTTGTAATAACAAACACAGTTATCACCTGCCATTCCATGCGGCATCAGGCTATTTTAATGCTTTGTCGAATCCTTCTTAACTTCCGGCTTCTTACCGGTTTGACCGCTATTTGTATCTACAGTTGCGTTAGAAAGCTGAGAAGCTTCTTCCCTGGTGCCTTCTAATCCTGAATAGGCAGAATCATTAGTTTTCTTTGTAGTATTTGAATGGTCATTACAAGAAATTAAACTGGTTGAAACTACCATCAAGAATAATAAAATAATTTTCATAAGAATAAATTTTGCTTTGATTATAATAACAATTTAAAATTGTTTCATCTATTAATTTCTACCGCCCGATAATGATTTCTCACTGCGAAGGTCATTATCCGAAGTTCTTAAACTATTAGAGTTAACAATATCATCAGAGTCGGCTTTTCTATGCATGTCTCTGAATTTCCTGATAGTGTCATGAGACAATTTTAGAGCTTGCTTTTGCTTTTCTATTAATTGCTTTATATCACTGGAAAGTGTTTGATCAGATGCAAGAGCTTCCTGATAAGCTTTCTGCGCAGCATCTTCTCCAAATTCAGCCGATTCAAGTAACGACAGTCTGTTGCTGCCCGTTACTGCAGATTTAACATCCGTCCAGGCCCGGTAAATTTTACGTAATAATGTTGTACCTGAAGCCGCAGGTTCCTCTCCAAGCTTGTTTACTTCATGG
>CAXTDO010000927.1:0-2421 GCA_964242315.1 uncultured Flavihumibacter sp. | reverse complement strand
GAACATATTTGCTAAATTTGCCCACTTATGTATGAACCTTTAGATATTTTATCTCTCGCATATAAACAACCTGTCATGCATAATGAGTTGACCCTGGTGCAGGAAAGAGAGCAGCAGATACCCGGGTCTGTACAGTATTTCATTAAACGTTACCAGAAGCATCCCCAGCGTAATCTTGATGAAGCCGGTATGATGGTGTATCGTTATAAAAGGAATGAACCTAAAGAAAATTATCTCGAACTCAGGTTTTGTGTATCAGGAAATATTTATTGCAAAGAAAGTGCTACCAGTTGTAATGTATGCAAGGGCGATTCGTCCCGTAATTGTGGCGAACGTATTGACAGTGTTGATGTATTGAGCTTCCAGTTTTCAACTGTTCATTTATCACAATTTCTAAAACCCTTAAAGCTAAGCGATACCCTGACAAATGACATCCTGCACTTTAATCATAAATCATCTTTTACAAAAATTCTTCCTTTATGCGGCAGAACAAGGATAGTGCTGGAAGGCTTATTGAATCACACGTACAAGGGTAGTTTGGAAAACATATATATCAACGCACAAACGCAGATGCTGTTGTTATACAGCCTGGAATGCATGGTAGGCGAAAAAGAAGTGGAGGGTTTTTCCTGCAGGTTTCTTTCTAATGAAGCTGACCGTGAAAAGATTTCAAAAGCCCGGGAGATATTATTGCAGCATATCGGAGAGCCTATTACCATAAAGGATCTTAGCCGTAAAGTGGCTATCAATGAATGTTACCTGAAGAAAGGATTCAAGGAAATGTTTGGTACTACTATATTTGATTTTTACCAAAGCCAGCGTATGGAGCATGCAAGATATCTGCTGTACGAGAAGGGGCTGAGCGTTACAGACGTGTCTATGTTGTTAGGCTATTCTCCCATCTCTCACTTTTCAACCGCCTTTAAAAAACACACCGGCCTGAAACCTTGCGAGTTGTTGTTTCATTGATCTGGTGTCATAGCACATGTAAATTGACCTCTGTGTTTAAAAAACACTTACAAGGTTGGCCACTACATTTCAATAAAAAAATCTGCTGTTGCTTTAATGGTTTCATCAAGGTCCTGGTAGGTTAACGCATTACTGAGGAACCAGCTTTCATAAGCAGAAGGAGGAAGATAAATTCCATTATCCAGCATATGGTGAAAAAATTTATTGAACATTGGAATATCAGCGGTGGATGCCGTTGAAAAATCAGTAACGTCATGATCGCTGAAATGAAGGCTGATCATGCTTCCCAGATGGTTGATGCGATGAGCTACCTTATTTTTTTGCAATACTTCACTGATTCCTTTTTTTAAGTAACCTCCTTTTTCTTCAAGTTGCGTATAAATAGCAGGATTGTCTTTTAGTTCCTTTAGTAAGGTGTAACCGGCGGTCATGGCAATAGGGTTACCGCTCAGTGTTCCTGCCTGGTAAACCTTCCCTAGCGGAGCTATCATTTGCATGATTTCTTTTTTGCCGCCAAAGGCTCCTACGGGCATTCCGCCGCCTATCACTTTTCCATAAGTTACCAGATCAGCGTTTATACCTAAACGTTCCTGAGCACCCCCGGCAGCCAGGCGAAAGCCGGTCATTACTTCATCAAATATTAATACCATTCCTTCTCTGTCACAAATTGTTCTAAGTCCTTCCAGATAGCCAGGTAATGGAAGGATACAGCCCATGTTTCCTGCAACCGGTTCTATAATAATTGCTGCTATTGCTCCCTTATTCAATTTAACCAGTTCTTCCACTGCCTTTAGATCGTTATAAGGTGCTGTAAGGGTGTCTTCAGATACGCCCGCAGTAACGCCCGGAACTGTTTGAATGTTAAGCGTAGCCATTCCGCTGCCGCCTTTCACCAGAAAAGCATCTGCATGTCCATGATAGCAGCCCTCAAACTTTATAAACTTATTACGGCCGGTATAACCTCTCGCCAAACGCAAGGCGCTCATGCATGCTTCAGTACCGCTGCTAACCATCCGGATAAGGTCCACGTTGGGTACCATGCTTTTTATAAGTTCCGCCATTTCTATTTCCAGTTCGGTAGGAGCGCCAAAGGACGTAGATTCCAGCGCTTTTTGAGTAATGGCTTTAGTAACGGGTTCGTAAGCATGTCCCAGGATCATTGGTCCCCATGAATTGATATAGTCAATGTATCTTTTGCCATCGGCATCGTAGAGATAGGCGCCTTTTGCACTTTTTATAAACACCGGTGTTCCACCAACACTTTTAAAGGCACGCACCGGTGAGTTAACACCACCCGGAATGGATTGCTGTGCACGTTCGAATAGTTCTTTACTGCGTTGATACATATTTGTATTATTTCTGGTATGAAGTTATATATTGAAAAGTCGTGGCTAACATTGTAAGTGTTTTTTTAACCACGGAGGAAAAGCCGAGGTAGCACGGAGGTCCACG
>CAXTDO010000926.1:0-2431 GCA_964242315.1 uncultured Flavihumibacter sp. | reverse complement strand
GTCTGCCAGGAAGTACACGGTGATGGCGTTGGCACCGAAAACGATTCCCGGAAAGATGCCTTTTGTTTTTCCCTTAATATCTATCAGAAAATAAAAAGCGCCAAACAACAAAGCTGCAAAGCCGGAAGTTACCAGCACGAAGGAGCTGGTCCATAAATTTTCATTTACAGGGAAGAACTGTCCCCAGAAAAATCCTGTCAACGCAGCGAATACTCCTGCCGTCATCAGATAATTTACTTTTTCGTTTGCACTGTAGTTACTCAGCATCAGCCTTCCTGCCAGCATCCCGGTAATACCTGATACGATGGAGGTAACTGTAGTAAGGATGCTTTCCGGGTCCCAGTCACCTCTCCACATGCGGCCGGGGAGCAGCTTACTATCTACCCAGGCCACTATGTTAATGCCCGGTTCCAGCATTACTTTATTTACTCCCGGCATAGGAATGCATGTTAATGCCAGCCAGTACGCTACCAGTAAAATAACGGCTAACCATGCCTGTTGTCTCCAGTTGGTATTCAGGTACAGGAAGGCGCAGGCCAGGTACACAATAGCAATCCTGTGAAGCGTACCTGTCCACCGGATATCATGAAAGTAAAATGTTGGCATGAGGTTTAGGAACATCCCTACTGCATAAATCTTCAGTGAGCGGAAGATGATTTTCTTATATAAATCCGTACGAGGCCGGCCATCACGCAACCGTTTAGAAAAGGCAAAAACAATAGACATTCCAACAATAAAAAGAAAAAAAGGCGCCACCTGGTCGGTAACAGACAAGCCGCTCCAAACCGTATGGCGCAACGTAAAAAACACCGCATCCTCGCTACCCGGATAGTTCACAACAATCATCAACGCTATGGTGAAACCGCGGAGTGCGTCGAGAGAGATTAAGCGGGTTGTGGGTGCTTGCATAATATTTTGAATTGGTTTGTTATGGCATGGACCACCTATAAGGTCTTCAAGACCTTATAGGTGTAAACGCAGCGTCTCCGAATCTGTAAAACGCCAGCCCTGTCAACATCGGGAGCCTGATAGCTATCAAAGACTCCGAATTCAGACCTATAAGGTTTTGAAAACCTTATAGGTCTTCCCACCCTTATAGGTTTTCTAACGCCACCTATGCCCCAACCTCGCGTAATACAAAACACACAAATAGCATGGTACCACTTCCCAGTAAGCCAGTTTTGGTGAAGAAACATCTGCCAGCCATCCATACAGCAACGGAAGAAATGCGCCGCCACCAACAGCCATGATCAGCAGCGACGATCCTATCTTGGTATACCTGCCAAGGCCGGCAATAGCCAATGGCCAGATAGAGGGCCACATCAATGAATTGGCTAAACCCAACAGTGCTATAAAAGCAACGGAAACAATACCTTTTGTTGCAAGCGCAACAGACACAAACACCAGCCCTGTAACAGCAGACAACTGAAGCACTTTTACCTGTGAAATGTACCGGGGAATGCATATGATACCAGCCACATAACCGATCAGCATACAGGTAAGCGTGCCACTCGTAAAAAATTTCGCGGTAGACAGGGCAATCCCCTGAGACGCCCCGTAACTAATGATGGTATCGCCCGCAATTACTTCCACTCCCACATACAAAAAAAGTGTCAGCACTCCCAGTAATAAGTGCGGGAATTGCAGAATGCTGGTTTTATTGGTATTAGCAAAAGCAACCTCCTCATCTTCCGCATTGGCATCAAGTTCCGGAAGGCCGGAATAAAAAATCACTAAGGAGACTGATACTAATACCAGTGCCATGATACTATAAGGTAGGATCACCCTGTGTGCCAGATGATCCAGCACTTCGGTTCTCCGCACTGCGTCAAGTGACTTTATGCCGGATTTTATTGCATCCGCGTCTTTCAATGCAACGGCACCCAGGATCAACGGAGCCATTACTCCGGCTATTCCGTTGCAGATACCCATGATGCTGATGCGCCTGGCTGCGCTGTTAAGCGGTCCCAGTATCGTAATATATGGGTTAGAAGCCGTTTGAAGTATTGCCAGGCCGGTGCCCTGCACAAATAATCCTGAAAGAAATAATGGATACGAGCGTTGGAAAGCTGCCGGAATAAACAACGATGCACCGCCCGCCATGATCAGCAATCCGAGTGACATACCTTTTTTATAGCCTGTAAGTTGCAACACCTTTGCCGAGGGAACAGCCATTACCAGGTAAGAAATGTAAAAGGCAAAGGCAACAAAATAAGATTCCAGGTTATTTAGCTGGCAGGCGATCTGGAAATAGGGAATCAGCACCGAGCTCAGCCAGGTAACAAATCCGAATATAAAGAACAGCATGCCTATAATAAAAATGGGCTTGACAGGCAGCGTCATAATTGTTTCATTTGATCCATAGCTTTTTTTACGCTTCCATACTCAAGAAGCAGACTTTTTGCCTCTTCATAATCACTAACACCTGTTC
>CAXTDO010000925.1:0-2443 GCA_964242315.1 uncultured Flavihumibacter sp. | reverse complement strand
CCATTGTGCTGGTTTTAATGGTAAGGAGGCCTGTTGGCTTATCTCCGTTTTGCTTATTTATTGCATGAATTGCATTAGATACTATATTCAGGAACACCTGGTTAAGCTTACCGGGATAACATTCGATCATTGGGATGTTACCATATTCTTTAACCAGGGTTATTTTATTTCCTAAAAGGTTATTCACCAAAACCATGGTCGATTCCAGGCCTTCATTGATATCCGCATCCTTCAGGTCGTCTTCATCTACGCGGGAAAAAATACGCAGGCCTTTCACTATCGATGCGGTTCTGTTGGCGCCTTCACTGATACCTTTTATCAAATGGCTGATCTCCGTTTTAAGATACTCAAAATCCACTTCTTCTTTATATTCTTCAATTTGTTGTCGCTTCTCTTTTAAAGATATTTCCGATAAGCCTACGTTTTCAATATTGTTCATCATCTCCAGCAAGAGATCTATATCACGCTTCAACGGAACCACGTTGGATGTAACAAAGTTAATGGGATTATTTATTTCATGAGCTATGCCTGCCGTTAGCTGACCAAGCGCAGCCATTTTCTCCGATTCAACCAGGTGGCCCTCCGCATCTTTAAGGTCTTTTAAAACTTTATTAAGATCGTTGTTAACAATACTCAGTTCCATGGTTCTTTCGCTCACTTTATTTTCAAGCATTGCATTCTGCTCCCTTACAATCCGTTCATTTTCCAGAAGCGCCTGTATGGCTTCTTCCTGCGATTTTTCCTTATCGATTTTATAAATGTTTATCTTATCCGCAAGGGCAAATCCAAGCAGTGTTACTTCAGCAGAAGAACCGAATAGCAGCGAATAAGCCGTTAAGTTGTTATAGGGTAAAAAACCAAAATCTTTTGCTACATATATGATAATTCCCAGCATGAGAGATGACCACCCTATCAGATAATATTTTGCCTCAGCAAATCCCTGCTTGTATAAATAAATGGAGATCAGGAGGATGAACACCGCAATCAATGACTGTGTAATTAAAATAGCCAGGTACGTTTCCGAGTAATATCCCAGTAAGCTTGTAATCAGGTAGATAATGTAAACACTTTGAAAAACCTTGAGAATTTTAAATAATTTAGGTGCATTTTTTTTAACATGCATAAATTCGATCAGAAATTGCACACCTATGATGCTTACAAGACTGGTAAATAAAAAGTTGCTATAGTTGGCAAACCAGGGTAAGTCCGGCCATAAATATTTAAAGGTATAACCCAGTAAGGAAGCCTGGGTGAAGCCCACAAACAGTGTATGTAAAACATAGTAGAGGTAGCTTCTGTCGCGTGTGCTCATGTAAATAAAAATATTGTAGAGCACCATTACTACTATAATACCGCAATAAATACCAAACCAGAGGTCGCGGTTCGATGTGGTTTTATTTAATGAATCCCGTGTTATGATTTGTACAGGAACCAGAATCTGAGTGTGGC
Source organism: uncultured Flavihumibacter sp. (assembly GCA_964242315.1). GTDB lineage: Bacteria > Bacteroidota > Bacteroidia > Chitinophagales > Chitinophagaceae > JADCRZ01. The sequence goes on along the minus strand of CAXTDO010000925.1, from coordinate 994 downwards.
CCTGAATCTTTAAGTAATAAGTTTTTTCCTGTCCTGGTTTCAGGTCAAGATCGTACAGAAAGGCAGCACTTTCCGCATATTTCCTGTTGCTGAAGTTGTAATTCTGACCTCCCCTGGTGAAATGGTAAACGTTATTGCTGTCAGGGAAATAAAAGTTAACAATGGATAACAAGGGCTGAACAACCTCAATGAATTTTTTCTTGTTATTGTCCTCATTGAAAATAGTGAATTTCAGCCAGAAAGCTGACTCTGACACGTGAAAGTTTGCAATATCCTTTTTAAGAGGCGCAAACTTGCCTGAATGCAGTATCTCCTCAAAACTTAATTTGTTATCGGCGTCTTCAAGGTAATCGATTTCTTTTCCAATCAACTTCGAAGTCAGTGTTTTATCAATGTTAACCCTATCATCGGAAAAGGAAAGATTGTAGGTACAGAGAAATACAATTAAACAGAAAAATTTAGTCATTATAATAATGTAAATAAGAATTTACCATTACAAATCATGAGAATTTGCAATCGTTTAGCCTGGTTAAACGAATTATTGATCCCTATTATTGAGTGACTGGAATAGCCGATAAACGTTCATATCAGATCAGTTACTGTTCAATCAAGCGATTAAAACGAAATTGCCATTCTATTATTGCAAAGAGCGTGAATTGTATGATTTTCAAATGGGTCTAATGGTAAATGCTTATGCGCAGATAATTATTAATGATTAGTTATTAACGGTTAGTTGTGAATGGTTAATTGTAATGCAGATATAACTAAAGTAGCAACTTTAGATAATATCTTTGAAAATGATATTAATAATAACCATTAACAACTAACCGTTAATAATTAATCATTAATATTCTATTTCATCACCTCAACGATCGGCTTGCCAACGGAGCCACCGGGCATCTGGATATGAAGTAAGGCAGAAATGGTTGGCGCGACATCTGTCATGTAAACCACGGTGTTTGTAGCTCCATGTTTGATGTTCCATCCCATAAAC
>CAXTDO010000924.1:0-2446 GCA_964242315.1 uncultured Flavihumibacter sp. | reverse complement strand
CGGAAAAAGAGAATGGGGGAATGCGCCTGTTAAAGATCTCGGTTTTTTATGATGATAATGATGAGAAGATGAAGCAAGATTATTTTGAGCAGTTCACAGAGATGCTGACCCATACGGGTTTTATAAATATTCAAACACATGATTCTACACAAAATCCGGGTATTGATATTCATGAAATGGGTGGTATAAGAATGGGAAAAGATCCTGCCACCTCTTTATTGAATAAGTGGAACCAGCTCCATGCATGTAAGAATGTGTACGTAACGGATGGTGCATGCATGACCTCAACCTCTACCCAGAATCCTTCACTTACTTATATGGCACTTACGGCAAGAGCCGTAGATCATGCGGTAACGCAATTGAAGAGGGGTGATCTGTAGATGCCCGGAAGGTATCATGTTTCGATTGCTTCGTTGCCAACTACAATGATTAATTGTATGAAAATATCATATTTGTTTCTGGTGTTACTGAGCAATCTTTTTATTTTGATAAGGGGCTATTCACAGGATAATGCAGGTGGCATGGCTTCTGGTACCAGGGATTTAGGCCAGGGTTTATTACCAGTTCCACAGCAGGTTTCTCTGTCGCATCAGCAATACAAGCTGGATGATAGCTGGACGATAGAAGGGGGCAAATTATCAAAAGACGATGCCGCTATCGTTAGCCTGGTATCGGAATTAAAAGAGCGTTTTGGGGTAAGGCTGACTACCAACGGCAGCAGCGTTCATCACCTTCAGTTACTGGTAAACCCTGCTGCTGTTATTATCGGGAAGACCATTGATACCAACAGAGCTGCATTAATAAAACAGGCTTATCGGCTGAAGCTGGAGCCTGGTCGCATCTCTATTACAGCAAACGCACCACAAGGTCTCTTTTATGGAGTACAAACCTTATTACAGTCATTACAATCAGTTAATGGCAATACGTACTACGCTGCAGGAGAAATTGTTGACTGGCCGGTTATGAATTTAAGGATGATCTACTGGGATGATGCACATCACCTCGAACGGCTTGACGCTATGAAGCGAGCCATCCGGCAGGCGAGCTATTACAAGATTAATGCTTTTTCATTAAAGTTGGAAGGCCATTTCCAGTTCTCAGCTGCAAAGCCGGTCGTTGAGCCGTATGCTTACACATCGAAAGAATACCAGGAACTAACGGACTACGCTAAAGGTCTGTATATTGAACTGGTTCCCTACTTAGACGCACCGGCACACATTGCTTTTATTTTAAAACATCCTGAATATGAAGGGCTGCGGGCTTTTACCAATTCAAACTATGAATTGAATGTAGCAAGTGAAAAAGCCGATGAGCTTATATTAGGTATGTTAGATGATTTAATGAAGGCCAATAAGGGAGGGAAATATATTTTTCTTTCTACCGATGAAGCATATTATGTAGGAAAGGCAGCGAGTGAAAAGAAGCGTGCGGCAGCGTTAGGAGGCAACGGAAGGCTGCTTGCTGAATACATAAAAAGGATTGCTGATAAGCTGCATGAAAAAGGCAGGAAAGTCATTATCTGGGGTGAATACCCGCTAACACCTGCAGATGTAAATTTTTTACCATCTCATCTAATAAATGGTATTAATGGCAACAGTGATGATTTTGGGTCAAAGTTTAAAGCGCATGGCATCCGGCATCTCGTTTTTACTTCAACACAGGGCGAAGAGCCAATGTTCCCAAATTATTATAAACTTCCTATAGAAAAATTACGTGATAACGGCTCACTGTTATTCAGCAGCGAAGAAATTACGCATGATGAAATGTCTGCGGGCAGGGTTGGGGAATTAGTAAGCACCATAACCAGTAGCATCCAAGCACACAGATCCGATTTTTTGGGCGTTGTTGTTTGTGGATGGGCAGATGCAGGGTTAAACCCGGAAACATTCTGGCTTGGCTACGCTACCGGCAGTGCTGTCGCCTGGAATTTAGACACTGTGAATGTAGAAAATCTGGCGAAAAGATTTTATCGTTCCTTTTATGGTTACAAGACGGTAAACATGGATAAAGTGTACCGGTTGCTTAGCATCCAGGCAGCATTTTGGGCGGACAGCTGGGAATGGAAAGCTTTTCAAAACAGAACGCCGATTTTTGGTTATTCTGCAGGTATCTTTGATGTACCTAGGCAGGCAAAAGACCAGACATTACATCCCTTACCGGTTCCTTCCCCAAAAGACCTGTCTTTAAATGTAGACTGGAACAATCTTAATCAGGAACGCCTCATCTTAGCGGAAAAGTATTTGAAGGAAAATACTGAATTGTTGAAGCTATTACAGAAAAACCTGGCTGTCGCAGATCACCAGCAGTACAACTTACAGGTATTTCTGTCGATAGCCTTTCTCTGCCGCCAGAATTTAAATATGTTACTCAGCCTTAAAAGGATCAATGACTTTTTAAACCTTTCCTCCAAAGCAAGTGCAAATCCGCCATTGGCGGTATCCCTGGT
>CAXTDO010000923.1:0-2457 GCA_964242315.1 uncultured Flavihumibacter sp. | reverse complement strand
CAGTAACCATATAGCCTGCGCCACCGGAAAGAGAGGCAGTTTTTGCAGGAGGTGACTGTAGCTCACCGTATAGTATACGGGTAAAAGGGCCATCAAAACCCTCAAGTATACGGTCGAATTGCACACCCATCTCGTACGCAAGCGTCCAGCCGGCAGCATCGTAAGGACGAATAGGCGGACCACCGGGATATTGAAAATCGTTGGGATGATCCTGCGGTTCAAACATGTCAATTACGTGTGGACGAAAAGCCTGATCAGTTTTAACAATGTATGATCCGGCCGGATATTTTGTTCCTGCCACTGTAAAATCTGCCGTGGCCTTTTGCACCAGGATGCCTGACCTGATCAGCGCATTAAGAAATTTTATAGCAGTAGGAAAATCGGGCTGACTAGCTGAGATAATATAACCACGCGCATCGCGAAGCTTTGGATTCTTTAATACTTCATCATAATATTTCATGGGAATGCTGTCTACCCGTTGGCCGCCACCGGCAGCAGCAACCCCTCCTGGCCGCGGCCGCTGATCTCTCTTAAACGCATTGCTGATGGAATCGGCGCGCTTCGGTGAAAGCATCCAGTTATCGCGGCTTCCTGCCTCTATTGAATTTCTTCCCATGCGGTAAATACCGTAAAGCAGGTCTTCTTTTTGATGAAGCGCATAATTAAACACGGCGTAGTTAAGAGAAACGGAGTAATCTATCGACTGACGAAAATACCATTTCTGAGGTTTAACCGGGTAAGGGGTAGCCATATTTGGGATCAGGCGCTGGGGAACAACCGGTACGGATGTAGGAGTTGGACTGCCGATGATTTCGGTTAGTAAGCCTACCATATTATGAAAATATCCTGTAGTACGTAAGCCACCATTCCACCAGGTAGAATAAACTGATCCGGCCCGCTGGGTATATCCGGGCTTGCCTTCCATGTTAAGCCGGCTGTTCATTGCTGCTCCCACGGCATCTAAACTGGTAACCAGCAAGGGATCGAAGGCATAATTGAACGGGTCGCGGTAAGGCGGACCGGCTACCACGGAGCCAGCAGGTCCGGTCTGGTGGTGGTTGTAAATAATTTGCGGCATCCACTCCACATATTGCTGGCGGCTGATATTTTGTGATTCCTTCATATTCATCATAAAGAAATCGCGGTTATTATCATGGCCAATATATTTTTCGTAGAGCCTTGGTATATTCGTTTTTCTTTTTGCCGTATCGGCATCCTTCATATACCAGTCAGATACCAGTTCCATCCCATCAGGATTAGCGTGGGTAAACAGCATTATAAGGCCGTCGAGCAGTCGCAATGTTTCAGCGTCTTTTCTACTCAGCACCTGGTAAATAATTTCAATGAGCTGCTGCGTACCCACCACTTCGGTTGCATGAAGTCCGCCGTCTACCCACACCACTGCTTTACCTTCCGCAGCAAGCGCATGAGCCTGATCTTCTGTGAGATTTTCAGCATGTGCCAATTTTTGCGAGATATCTTTGTAGTGATCCAGGTTCTTCATATTTGCAGCAGAAGAAACAATCATCATATACTGGGGCCGCCCTTCTTCCGTCAATCCTATATCTACCAGTTTACAACGGTCCGGAGCTGCCGCCGCAAGCTTTTTGAAGTATGCTTCTGTTTGCGTGTAATTGGCAAGTTTGTAATTATCGCCGATATTAAATCCGAAATGTTCTTTGGGAGAAGGAATTGTCTGTGAACGGAGATCCAATACAAAAAGCAACAGTACAAATAAACTGAAAATGTTTCTTGTCATAATTAACGTGTAATGAGATTATTATAAAGAATTGAATCAGGAACCTTGTGGCAAGACTTTCAAAGTAATATAAATCTTAAAAAGCGCCTGTTAGGATTAGTGCAATTAAATAAGACAAGCAATCGTGTTTATGCTACGAATGAATCGCGCAGCTTTAAAGATCATATTAAAAATCTGTAAGAAAAAAATATTTTTTGTCTAAATTGGGATTCGTCCGATTTTGGGATTATAGGATAGATTTAATAACGATTAATGGATAGAAAACGTTATTATTAAAATTCATCTATCGCATGTAAAATGTATGTTACCAGGAACTTCAAAAGCCATAGCATCCCATTAATCCATTAATCTGACCAATCCAAATTCAGACATTAGTATCTTTGCGGTTAAGCTTTGAACCAGGTGTTGGATTGTTTCAGTCAGATAGCAGTTTTAAAGTTTACTATACAACAATGGCTGGAATTTACTTACATGTTCCATTTTGCAGGAAGGCTTGTCATTACTGCAACTTTCATTTCTCTACTTCTCTACATCAAAAGAATGATCTTGTACAGGCGTTACTGAAGGAAATTGAGCTAACATCATCCGGAGTAAACGGTGATGAGCCTTACTTAGGAGATGAAACGATAAGCACCATATATTTTGGTGGCGGAACTCCTTCCCTGCTTGATAAAGAAGAACTGGATAAGATAATATTC
>CAXTDO010000922.1:0-2458 GCA_964242315.1 uncultured Flavihumibacter sp. | reverse complement strand
TGAATTTCTTTACCTGCTCGTAGCTTATTCGACGACACCGATACCGTATCCCCTGTTACCGGTTTACGCGTAACAGCATCCATAACATAACCCTGCACGGAGGCCTCAATACTTTTTTTCTCCCCGTTTTCTCCGTTATTTGCTTTTACCAACTGGCCAAAGCACATCACCAACAGTAAAATCAATAACTTTTTAGAAATGCTCATAAAATGATTTTATGATATTATTTTAAAGGAAGTTTTATGATACCTGGTAAACCCTAATTTAAACTTTATTACTAAGCAGTGGCCTTATGGCTTAGTAATCGTTCATATTTCTAAAGACGCGGGCTGCTTTTAAATGTTACATTTCAGTATAAAATACATTGTCAACAAATTTTTTCACTTTAAGCTAAGCCGGAATCACAGTAGTATCCTGATTGAAATTAAAATTATTAAATGATAACTAAAGATAATAATATGCTTTGAACAAAGCTATTGCTATAAATGAAATTGAGAAATTCTTTGAATGAATTGTAAAACGATTAACTTTTTCCGAGATCGATTTCCGTGTTATCTCCTATATTCAGGCTACGGCTTTCGCCCTTAAGTTCCGTATCACTTCCTATGAGAGAATGAGTAAGCACTATGTCGTTCAGGTTAGCAAAAGCTCCTATTATAGAGTCTTTTACGATGGAATAATTAATGGTTACCTTTTCTCCGATAGCTACATTAGGGCCAATAATAGAGTTTTTTATATCGCACCCTGCAGCAATACTAACCGGTGGAATAATAATGGTGTTAGCAAACACCTGGTCTTCCGCTATCGTGTGCCCCAGTTTTTTTAAGAGTGTGGCATTGGTTTGCAGGAGGGTTTCTTTTTTGCCGCAGTCAAACCAGTTTTGCACTTTGTAGGGTTTTATTTTGGCGCCCCGACGGATCATGCACTCAATGGCATCGGTAAGGTTATACTCACCATGGCTCATGACATGGTTATTTAGATTATTTTCCAGGCAATCAAACAGTATGGAACTCTCCTTTATGCGGTATATACCCACCAGGGCCATGTTTGATTTGGGAATCTGAGGTTTTTCCACCACCCGGCTGATAAACCCTTCCTCTGATATTTCAGCAACTCCAAAATCACGCGGGTCATCTACCCGCTTAACTCCCAATACTGAATTGGGATTATCCAAAACATCTCTTACATTATACTCACAAACCGAATCACCGAGCACAATAAACACTTCATCATCGCCAACCAGTTCTTTCGTAAGAGATATGGCATGACCAATTCCATGCCTTTCGTTTTGCTGAACAAAACGAGTAGTAAGCGTAGGATATCTTTCTTCTACATAATCCTGGATCTTATCGCCAAGGTAACCTACAATTAAAATAAATTCCTGGATGCCTGCATCCTGAAGCTGATCCATTATAATACTTAAAATCGTTTTACCGGCTAAAGGGATCAGCGCTTTTGGTTGTGTATATGTATGGGGACGTAATTTAGTGCCTGCGCCTGCTACGGGAATGATAGCTTTCATCCATTATAAATTTACTTATTAATGCCGGAAGAACAAATGCCACAATCAGATTAACTATCTTAGATACAACTTTAAAATTGTTTTAAAGCGTTTCAAAAAATCAGCGAATTTACCTAAAATTATCTACACACCTGATTTTCCTGAAAAATGATTGGCTAATTCAAAATTTTGAGTGAGGGCTAAAATTAAATCATCAGCTTTATAATATTCCGTTGATAAAAAACTTGCCGGTAGCTTTTTGGTAACTATTTTTGCGGCGGTTAAGGCAGCACAGTTGATAAATTTTACATCATTCTTCTAATTTATATTCTTCATGCAAAAAGACCAGGTTGTATTTGATCTTATCCAAAAGGAATTAGAGCGTCAGCGTCATGGTATAGAATTAATTGCATCTGAAAATTTTACCTCCCTTCAGGTGATGCAGGCAATGGGCAATGTGATGACAAATAAATATGCCGAAGGATACCCGGGACGACGTTACTATGGCGGCTGTGAAATTGTAGATCAAACAGAACAATTGGCTATAGACCGGTTAAAACAAATCTTCGATTGCGCATATGCCAATGTACAGCCTCATAGCGGGGCTCAGGCTAATGCCGCAGTGATGCTGGCAGTCCTGCAACCAGGCGATAAAATATTAGGTTTGGACCTGAGCATGGGAGGCCATCTGACTCATGGGTCTCCTGTAAACTTCAGTGGCAAATTGTACCAGCCGCATTTTTATGGTGTTAAGCAGGAAACAGGCCTTATCGATTATGAAATGATGGAAGAGGTTGCAAGAAAAGAAATTCCAAAGCTGATTATCTGCGGTGCTTCTGCTTACAGCCGCGATTATGATTATGTACGTATCAGGAAGATTGCAGACGAAGTGGGGGCATTTGTGCTTTGCGATATGGCGCATCCTGCCGGCCTGATTGCAAAAAGCCTATTGAATTC
>CAXTDO010000921.1:0-2463 GCA_964242315.1 uncultured Flavihumibacter sp. | reverse complement strand
GGCAAGCAATCCCCACCAGCGGTCGCGCTCCCCAAAATTGATCGGTCCATCCATCGCTTCCATGCCTTTTTGTATCAGCCAGTGTTTGGCTACATCAAAAAGCATATCGGCAGCATCCTGGTTATTAATGGAATCGAAGAATCCTATTCCTCCAACCGCAACATCATCGCCCTTATTCTTGTATTTTTTGTTGGTGAAAGCGGCAATACGCCCGATAAGCTTATTATTTTCATCCATTAATATCCACCTTATCACTTCACCGGAACGAAAGGCCTTATTTTTTTCTTTATTAAACACTTCCATGATGTCTTTATCAAGCGGACGGATATAATTAACATTGCCACGATTGATCTCAACATTCACCAGTAAAAACTTTTTAGCCGTACTTGCATCTGTAACTTCCACCAATTGCATACATTACTATATTATACCCCAAAAATGGGAAAATAAAACGAACCACGATGTCTTTTAATAAAAGTGTATTATTTTTTGTAATTTAAGCAGGTTGGTAATTTCACTTTAACAATTTATACAAGCTTTCACATTGTGTTGGCTATCTTTACATCCTTCCTAACAAAATATTTTATCGAAATATTGGCATCCAATATTTATTAACCTTTTAAATTTACTATTATGAAAGATAACTCGAAATTAGTGATCGGCCTGATAATCGGCGCTATCGCTGGTGTAGCCCTGGCAGCTTTTGTATCAAGCGACGCAGGTAAAGAAATGATTGATGATATAAAAGACGCTACCAGTAAAGCAGAAAAAGATTTTATGGATGCTATCGATGGTTTGGAAGATAAAGCAGGCAAAGGAAAAAAATATGCAAAGGGCCTGCAAAAGAAGGCAGGAAAATTTATTAAACAACATACCAGTTAATGCAACCGGAAAAACAGGGCTTTTTTAAGGACACGCAACAATTGGCCGAAGAGTATATCAGAGAGCGGCTGTTGCTGTTAAAGTTGGAAGCTGCGGAGAAGTCTGCACGCCTGGCTTCTGTTGTTTTTGCAGGTATCGTATTAGGAATGTGTATGACCGTAATTTTGATGTTGCTCAGTGCACTGGCATGTTACCTCTTACAACAACTTACCGGAAGCTGGATATATGGAATTGGAATAGTAGTATTATTTTACGTGTTATTAATGATGGTATTTTTCTTTTTCCGCAGATCTTTTTTTTATAGGCACGTCGCAAATTTTGTAATAAAGTTATTTTTTGAAAAGAATGAAAACGATGCATGATAAAACCAATGCAGGTAGCATTACTTCAACAGAAGACCTTAGAAAAGAGCTTCTGGCCACCCGGCTCAGGATACAGCTTAAAGAAAATGAATTAAGAAACAGGGTAAGACAGGTTCCCGGAGAATTGTTTTATTCAGGTGTAGACAGCTTTATCCCAACGATGCTTAGCGGTAAAGTAAGTTCGTTTGCACTGAATGCAGGTAAGGGACTGATCAATAATTTTCTTGTGAGGCAGGCAGTTACGGCTGGCAGTCATCATGTTCTGCGTTCTTTGAAACCATCCGGCGTAATCAGAAAAGTTACTTCGGGTATTGGTTCTCTTTTTAAGAGAAAGAGCAAATAATAGTTATAGGTGAGTTTTTTAACCGCAGAGGGCGCAGAGGAGGAAACGCAGAGAGTGCAGAGTAACCCATCTGCACTCTCTGCGTTTCCTCCTCTGCGGTTAAAAAACTGTTAGAGTCTTAAAACCGTCTAATTTTGTTGACGAATATTTATTTTTGATAGTGTTCCCTTACCTTTGCCGCAAATTTTATAACCCTCTTTAAATACTTGCTATTTTATGTCCAGTACAGGTAAGATCAAACAAATCATTGGTGCGGTAGTTGACGTGCACTTTGAGGGCGCACTGCCGGAAATTTATAATTCGCTTGAATTAAAACGTGATAATGGTGATATACTGGTGCTGGAAGTACAGCAACACCTGGGCGAAGACAGTGTTCGTTGTATTGCCATGGATGGTACCGAAGGCTTGGTCCGGGGTACCGCAGTAACCGATACCGGCAAAGCCATTGCCATGCCCACCGGCGAAGCCATCCGGGGCCGCTTGTTCAACGTAACCGGCGATCCCATCGATGGTTTGCCTTCAGTAGACAAATCAAATGGACGCCCGATCCACAACAAGCCACCCTTGTTTGAAAACCTGAGCACCGCTACCGAAGTGCTTTTTACCGGCATCAAAGTGATCGACCTGATCGAGCCATATGCCAAGGGTGGAAAAATCGGTTTGTTTGGCGGAGCCGGTGTGGGTAAAACCGTATTGATCCAGGAATTGATCAACAACATTGCCAAAGGCTATGGTGGTTTATCAGTGTTTGCCGGTGTGGGTGAGCGTACCCGTGAAGGAAACGACCTGATGCGTGAAATGATCGAAGCGGGTATCATGAAATATGGTGATGCTTTTAAACACAGCATGGAAGAAGGCGGATGGGATCTGGAAAAG
>CAXTDO010000920.1:0-2465 GCA_964242315.1 uncultured Flavihumibacter sp. | reverse complement strand
TGGTTAAAAAACACTTACAATCCAATGCGTCAATTCATACTTAACTTAACACTAGCGGGACTCGCTGCTGTTAAACAACACGTATCGTTATTTAATATAAAATAATAATAAATAGATTATGAATTTGAGCGAGGTACATCCTGAAAACTTAAGAAACTCCCATACACATACCACACATTTTTTATGTTAATGGTTACAATTAATAATTAACCATTAATAATTAATCATTAAAGCAGAGGATAACCTTCTCTCAACCGTATAAGCTGCATGACATTCTTTCAAAAAAAATAAAATGACACGACAGAGGGAAAGTTTTAATCAATCGTATTAGCACTGATCCCCCGCCTTTGTTCCTCATCCTTATAAATACATTAAACATTTCACCATGAATTACACAGATTACGTAAAGCCGGCAATTGGTACTATTCTTCAGAAACTGAAGCTCGATAAAAAATTCTGCCAGGCCAAAGAAGGTTATTTGTACTACATTAATGAGCAGGGCAAAACCGTAGAGGTAAGAGATTTTGTAGGAGGATATGGAAGTCTTGTATTAGGCCATAACAATAAGAGCCTGGTAGATTATGCCAAACAGCTATTGGACGAAAACATCCCCGTTCATGATCAGTTATCCATTAAAAAGTATACAGGCCTGCTGGGTAAAGCAATCAGTGATGAAATTGGCAGCCATACCGGCAGGGAGTATATCTCCACTTTTACCAATTCAGGCGCCGAAACAGTGGAAGCTGCTATAAAACATGCACGCCTTAAAAAAGTAAAAGAGCTCAATGCCATTACCGACCTGGTGCATAAAAACCTGAATGCCATCAGTAATTTAATGGTAAAGGAAAATATCCCGGTATTGCAGTTCAACGGTAAATCTTATGTAAGCTTTAAAGAATTCAAAACAGAAATTCTTGCAGCTAATAGGGAAATTACCGATCATATCACTCCTAAGTTGTTAGCTTCTGAAATGTCGTATCATGGCAAAACAATATCTGCTTTAAAGGCTACCTATAATGAAAAGTACAAAACATCTTTCTTATTTAATACCGACAAAAAAGAAACTGTTTTCTTTTCATGGGATGAAAAAGATGTGAGGAATAAATTATCATCAGGCATCATCACTTTACACTTACCTGAGATTACAGGTGGCCAGCAGGTTACTGTAAGAAAAGTATCTTACAACACCTGCATTGGAATTATCATTGAGCCGATCCTTGGTGAAGGTGGTGTTATCGTTGTGCCTCATTCCTTCTTAAAACAATTGCAGGAACTGTGCGTGAGTTTTAAAGTTCCTTTCATACTGGATGAGATTCAGACAGGAATGTACAGGACCGGAACATTTTTGAATTCCTTGAAATCAGGCTTACAGGCAGATTATTACCTGATCGGTAAAGCATTGGGCGGCGGCATGGTAAAGATCGGCGCGCTTGTGGTAGACAGCGAAAAATATGATGAAGACTTTGGTTTACTTCATTCTTCCACTTTTGCTGAAGATGAATACTCTTCCGCCATTGCATTGAAGGCGTTGGAAATCATGAAAGAAAAATCGGTAAAAATTGATGATGCCAGCAAGAACTTATTCAGCAATCTCAATGCACTAAAAACACTCTATCCTGATATTATTGAAGATGTTCATGGAGAAGGGTTGATGATCGGCGTTACTTTCAGGTCGTACAACGACAGCGCCTGCTACCCGCTTCAGTTTGCCTCCAGGTCGTCTTATTTTAATTACCTGGTTGCGTCGCATCTGTTGAACAACTACCGTATCAGGGTTGCGCCCACTTTATCAAGCAGCTTCACCATCCGCATCCAGCCAAACTGCAATGTTTCAGCAGAAGATACCAATGCCCTCACGCTGGCACTGCAACATGTATGTGAGGTGTTGAAGGCAGAAGATTTTTACAAATTTATTGAACACATGTTGCCCAAGGAACAGCAAAAGTTGAGGGGCTTATTGCAGTTCTCCAATGGAACAGTGCCGGAATGCAGTTCAAAGAATATTACCAGGGTTGGATTTCTGACACATTTTATAAATGAGGACACTGTTATTGCCAGCGACCCATCTTTGGCAGTGCTGTCGAAAGAAGCTCTGGAAGAGTTCCTGTCAGGCATATTTGATATTGGCTCAGGCATTATTGCCGGCGCCAGGATAATAAAGGATGGTAATGGCAATGAAGTAGAGATCATATTCGCAGGACTGCCGTTTACCTCGGGTATGGTTCGGAAAGCACTTGAGCAAAATGAGCTGGAGCCGTACAGAAAAGCCTGCCACCAGGCAATTAATACGCTGGTTAAAAATTATGGTGTTCATGTGGTAGGACTGGGCCAGTATACTTCCATCATAACCAACAACGGAATGTCTATTCCTTACAGCAATGTACATATTACTACCGGTAACAGCTTTACCGTGTACATAGGCCTGCAGAGCGTATTGAGTGAAATAAATAAAGGCACTACCATAA
>CAXTDO010000919.1:0-2466 GCA_964242315.1 uncultured Flavihumibacter sp. | reverse complement strand
GTAACACAGAGGACGTCTCTGTGTAACCTCTTCTTCCTCTCCGGCGTTTCCTCTGTGGTTAAAAAAACACTTTCCTGGTTAATTATATTACTGATTGATTATAAAAAAGGAGGATACCCCGGATTTTGAACGAGTGATTTATTTACATCCCTTGCTCCCTGCGGAATCGGTAAGAGAAGTGGCTTTTGTTGCACCCAGGGTTTTGTATCTACCTGTATCTTATCATAGTCTACCCTGTTTGCTTTGATAAAGTCAAGGAAACGTCCTCTCCTGTTGAGGTCGGAGAATGCACCCGGTGATTCCCAGACAAATTCCATACGCCTTTCGTAAAAAACAGCATCGAGCACTTTGTCCTTCACCAGGTCCAAGGGCTTGGGATCCAGGCCGGCGCGATTTCTTACCACGTTAACCTGTTTCATAGCATCGGAAGAACGACCACCCTCATTAAGAGCTTCCGCATAATTAAGCAACACTTCCGAATACCGGATAATAGGGGCGTTAATTCCCGAACCCACCAGCGAAGCTTCCTGCCAGTATTTGGTAACAATATAACCTGTTTTGGTATACGAATTAGGAAAGGTAAGCGGCATCACAAAACCTGGCATTTCAGGATGCTTTTCACCGGGACCGATAATTACCCCGTAATAACGCATGTCTTTTATTTTTCCGGACGCGTCTCTTTCAAAAGCATTGATCCAGCTTGTTTGCGGAACGAAATTGCTGTTAGCTCCGCGGCCAATATAGGCTGCAGGTGCACCCCTTGGGGCAGACCGTGTATCAAGGCCGCTGCCTTCGCTTCCGTTGTTTACGGAACTGTATTGTGTTTCAAATACAATCTCCTTATTGTTTTCGTTGGTTTTAAGAAATACGCTTCTGAAATTCGGCAGAAGGCTATACAAACCTGAGTTTACCACCTGTTCGCTGACAGTTACAGCATCACTGTATTTCTGTTGCCACAAGTAAGCTTTTACAAGAAAACTCTGCGCTGCCGCTTTAGTAGCACGACCTATATCTGCACTATTCGTCCAGGTGGAAGGTAGTGATGCAGCAGCTTCGGTCAGGTCGGTTTCAATTTGCTTCCATACTTCCGCAGCGGAAGCACGGGGAATATCCAGTTTGGAAGAGGCATTAAGCTCAGTGGTAACAAGTGAAACCCCGCCAAAATAATTTACGAGCCTGTAATAAAATATCCCGCGTAAAAACTTTGCCTGCGCTATTATGAGTGTTTTTACCTGGGGAGTCAGGTTTTCCATTTTGCCAACACGTTCTATCACGAAATTTGCACGGCTCACTCCCTGGTATAGCCCTGTGTACAACTGGTTGATGTAAAGGTTGTCTGCAGGCAGACTTAACATTTCCAACTGAACGCGCGGCGTATTCTGATCCTGTTCGTAGAGGTCGCCGCTCATTGTCCAGTCGAGGTTGGCTGCATCTATCAGGTTACCGTAGGTTGATTCGGGTTGAAGCTGCCCATATGCACCGATCAATGCCGACTGGGCATCCTGCTCCGTTTTAAAAAAACTGGCATCGGTAAGAACATCGGGAGGCACAAGGCTCAGGTATTTATCCCTGCACGATATGAATGTTATCAGAATGAAAACAATAAGCGTTTTAATGAATGATTTCATATGCTTGTTTTAGACAAATTAAAAATTGATATTTACGCCGCCCATAATAGTGCGTGGCTGGGGATACACTCCCGTATCAATGCCGGAGTTCATAGGGTTTGCATTGCCTACTTCCGGGTCGAAACCAGGGTAATTTGTAAAGGTGAACAAGTTTTGAGCCGAAACATATATCCTTACACTTTTAAAGATATCATGTGTAGCGCTACGAAGCTTTTCGGGCGCGAACGTATACCCTACCACTACATTACGAACCCTCATGTAATCTCCGTCCTCAACATAAAATGACGATGCGTTGGAATAATTTCCGTTAGCATCCGTATACTTTAAGCCCGGTTGGTTGTTGATACCGCTGCCGGGAGTCCAGTGATTCAATATATCTTTTACGCCGTTAATGATTCCATTTCCATTGAAATATTTCATCTGGTAGTTGGTAATTTTGTTAGCCTGGTATAGCTGGCTTCCGGCAACACCCTGCAGCATCATATTCAGATCAAAACCACGGTAAGAGACATTGAGGTTAAATCCGTAAGTGAAGTCTGGCCAGGGCTTCCCCAGTTTAACTTTGTCTGCATCGGTTAATGCACCGTCTGCGTTAACATCCCGATACCGGAAGTCGCCTGCGATCGCGTTAGGCTGAAAAGCTTTGTTTACCTCCTGGTTGGTCTGGTAGACGCCATCAACAACATAACCCCTGAAGTATCCTATCGGTTCGCCCACTTTTGTATAGGTCATTATCATGCTTGAACCGGGAAGTGCAGCACCAACGATAGGCTGACCCACTCCCAAACTTTTTACCACATTATTGAGTTTAGCTATATTTCCACTGACATGAAAACGG
>CAXTDO010000918.1:0-2475 GCA_964242315.1 uncultured Flavihumibacter sp. | reverse complement strand
GGAGCGAGTTTGCCGTTTGCATCTTGGACATGCAGGCTGTTGAGGTTTAATCCATCAAGCACGATTATCCCCTGGAGTGATGAAAATTTTGTTGCATCCTGTTTCCATGACCAGGCGAGTTTGCCTTTAGGCGTATATTCCAACACCTGTGTTCCACTGGCACCAAATGAGGGCCCGTGGCCCTGCCAGTTAGTAACTATGTAATTACCATTAACCAGGATCTGAAAACCTGCATAAAAAACAGGATGTATTTCAGCAGGGCCGCTGATGCTATCCAGCAATTTTCCATCCTTTGAGAAAATCTGAAAATTTTTGTCGTAGCCTGTACTTACAATTGTTTGTCCGTTACTTAAACGCAGTGCCTGCCAGGAGTGGGGTTTGTCAAGTCCTGCCAGGGTAGCTTTCCATATTATCTCTCCCTTAGCATTTCCTTCAAATACCAATTCATCAGCCGTTACCAGAAATGTACCGGATGCGGTTTCACGAACAAGACGCAGGTACGTATGTGCCGGATACACGATCTCGCGTAATTTGTTGCCATCTTTATCAACTTCAACCAATATAATTCCCTGCCTGGCCTGCCAGTCGGAACCGGCTAATATGGTGTTGCCGTTACGAAGCCTGCGGGCGGAGATGGTGCCGGGATAAGAAGCAAGTTCAAAAACTTTTTTACCGGTAGTGATTTCATATTCTTCGTAGCCGTTACCGGTACCTATGAGTACCCTTCCATTACCAACCAGTTGAATGTCACGACCCGGCGGCACCTTTACGAACCAGCTGGACTGAGGCTTTGCGATATCAATATAACTTAGTTGTGACAGTCCTTCATCACGCAGTAACATTTTTCTTGTGTTGTATCCGGATGATGATCCAACAGCAGACCCCTGACACAAAGAACGATTGGTGACAAATAATAAAAGAACTGAACTTAATAATAAGGAAAAGTAATAGCGAACGTGTAGTTGGTTATTGATCATCATGTTTTACGTATCTTCTTGAAATAAAGGTATAAAAACTGTGACAATAATATGGATCTCATGAAGAAAGCCGGCGTCTTGCAGTCGAGGTCAAGTCTATTCAGAATCAACAGAAATCAGCCAAATCATTTACATCAACGGTTCTGTTTTGTAAATAATGCCGGAACAGTTCTTATTATCAAGACGATATCTTTAAAAAAGCTGTTATTCTTTGCGTAATAGTTATCAAGGTTTGCTCTTTCTTCCTCAGATATCTGGCTTTTACCGATATTACTGACCTGCCATAAACCGGTGATGCCTGCGGGCGCCAGAAAGCGAAGCGCATACTTGTCAGTGGTTAATTTTTCAGCCTCATAAATGGGCAACGGACGATTGCCGACAATGCTCATGTCGCCAAGAAAAACGTTTAACAACTGAGGTAACTCATCAAGGCTTGTCTGCCTTAAAAATTTTCCCACCCTGGAAATACGCGGGTCATTTTTTAATTTAAAAAAGGCTGCATTGCCGTTTGCTTTTTTTGATAGTAGATATTTCTTTTCGCACCAAGCGTTGTCATCAGCATAGATCAATTGCCGGCAGCTTACTCCGGCAGACCGGCAATCATCGCACAGTAAAGACACGTCTATTGTAGTTTTACTGGCATTTTCATATTGATTTAAATACTGCAGTTCCTTAAACCTTTTATCCGCATTGGCATACATGGAACGGAACTTAAAAAATTTAAAAACTTTATAACCGGTTCCCACGCGTACTGAATAATAAAAAACATTTTCCCGTGATTCCAGTTTCAAAGCAATAACTATTAGTGCAAATAACGGCGACAGGGTAAGCATGGCAACCGATGATGCCATAACATCAAAAGCTCTTTTTACAAGTGGAGTTTTATATAATTTCTGGCTTCTGATATTACCGGTTTTGTGTAAATCTTTCCAGTTTCTTGTCACAAAACTTACCCTGTTCTTTAAACGGCTTTTCTCCGGCGGATATTTAAAAACATCTGATATACCTGTTTTTAAGGCTATTTGCAATAGATTATGATTGATATAGTCACTGATGAGAAAGAAGGGGATAACAGCAAGTTCTTTTGATTCGAAAGCTTTAAAAAGTGAGATACCCATTGGTCCCAACACTTCCGACTGCGATATGATAGCCGCAAAAGCTGCCGGCCGATCCTGCCAGTAGTTGGCGAATTCAATACCGTTTTTGAATCGCATGAGCGAATAGTCATTTAAATCACATGCTTTCAGCAATTCAAATATCCTGGCATCCACGTTTATCAATGCAATCAGGGGCTTTATGGCTGGATCTTCGTTAAGCATCATATAATTAAATGATCGCGGATTTACCGGTTCTGCGGAGAATGTTTTTCAGCCTTGCTTCCAACTCCCTGGGGTTAAAAGGCTTTACCAGGTAATCATCGGCGCCTGCTTCCAGGCATTCAATCTTTGTTTCTGTATTGTCGTCGCCCGATAACATGAGGATGGGAATCGTGCTGAAA
>CAXTDO010000917.1:0-2484 GCA_964242315.1 uncultured Flavihumibacter sp. | reverse complement strand
TTGCAGTTACAGCACCACTTAAATCTTTCCATTGCACACTGTCAGTGCTGATCTGCCATTGATAGGCCGGGTTGCTATAACCTACTGACAGGGAAGCGTTCAAATTAAATAACTGCGTATCGCCCTGGCATACATCAACCAGATCCGTACCACCTGCATAATTGATGCTGGCCTTTACCGTAGCTCCGCAGGGACGAAATGTGATGTCATCAAGAATCAGGTCATTTCCGCAACCACCAGGCGCATTGTTGGTAATACGTAAAATAACACTGCTTACGGAAAGAGGAGTGGTGAAAAACAACCCATATTGATTCCATGCAGGACCGGGAGTTTGAGCGATATCACCAGTATTATAGGTGCCCAGATCTGTGCCGGCAGTAGTTTGTATCCTGAAGGTAAGATTGGGGCGAATGCCACTCCCATTACAGGCAGACGGCTTTAAAATGTTTAAGATCCACGCGGCAAACTCATAAGTGGTATTCGGACATAATCCTTTCACGGTATCCACATAAAAATCGCCCGGTGTGAAACTGCCATTTACCAGCATCATATAACCATTAACATCATCAGGGGTATGATCTTGCGCCAGACTATGCCAGGTACTGTTAAAGCAATCAGATGTACTGTTGACCAGCGTATACACACCGTCACCAGGACAAGCAACAGACGTATAAATGTAATTATTACTGACAGTGGATAAAGGAGCGCCGGGATTGCTGCCGGTGCCAAACGTTACATTAACCACCGGATCACCCAAACTGCCGCGGCATATCTGTGCCTGGCTCGTTAAACATGCGTACAGAATTATTAAAAGAACACCAATTTTTTTGTTCATTCCACGAAATACAAATTTAAAATACCTTTTCGAACTCACAGGAGTCTCCGATTTGTTTTGCATCATAAATGCTGAAGATTCAAATATAATATTTTAAGTCCAGCTTTTAAGTACATCAAATCGTCTGCCGCTTAACACTTTGCTTTCTTATATTTGCACGAGGAGCTATTGTTATTATATCTCAGCAATCAGCGGTCAGCAGGCAAAAGCCTGATATGTTTTTTTTGACAGGTGACTGCCGTAAAAGAAAAAGAAATAAAACTTAACACTTTCTTCCCGATAGCTGACGGCTGATAGCCGGCAGCTTCTTATCAAACCAAAAAAACATGCCCGACATTTTAGACCAGTTACAGGAAACAACCAGATACATACAATCAATTTACTCATCCAGGCCACTTGCAGGCATCGTATTGGGAAGCGGGTTAAGTAATTTATCAGAAGAAATTGAGATAGAAAAAGAAATCAGTTATGATGCCATTCCAAATTTTCCGGTTTCAACAGTGGAAGGCCACCATGGTAAACTCATCTTTGGCCGGTTAAGCGGAAAAATTATAGTAGCCATGTCGGGCCGTTTTCATTTTTATGAAGGATATTCTGCAAAGGAAGTAGGTTATCCCATAAGGGTGCTGAAGCACTTGGGAATCGAAACGTTGCTGATCAGCAATGCCGCCGGTGGTTTAAACCAAGAGTATAAAGTAGGCGACCTGATGTTGATACATGATCACATCAGCCTGCTGACGGTGAATCCGCTATTGGGTAAAAACGATAAAGACCTGGGTCCCCGCGTTCCTGATATGAGTGAACCTTATTCAAAAGAATTGATCGTAAAAGCGGAAAAAGTTGCGGCAGATCTTCATGTCCCATTAAAAAAAGGAGTGTACGCAGGCGTTACAGGACCTACCTTTGAAACAAGGGCGGAATATAAAATGCTACGCCTGCTTGGCGCCGATGCAGTGGGCATGAGCACGGTGCAGGAAGTAATTGTTGCCAGGCATTCCGCACTTCCGGTAGTAGCGATAAGCGTGATAACAGATATTGGTATCCGTGAGGAAGAAAACATCATCACGCATGAAGAAGTATTACAGGCAGCCAAAGATGCAGAGCCAAGGTTAACAAATATTTTTAAGGAACTGGTTGCATTGTTATAATAAACAGAACGATATTACAAACTGACTACTGTCGTGTCAGGTATAAGATGTCGTATGATTTGCTGTCAGCTATCAGCAGTCAGGTTTTGATCTGCTGATACTGACCGCTGATAGCCGATAGCAAATAACAGACAATTTATGGTTGACACGACACTACTGCATCTGAATTTACATAATTAATTAGCCGGGTTGAAAGTGTGATTAAAAGATTGAACATATCATTTGTATGCTGCGTAATTATTTTGTTTCTCTGTCAGCAGGTTATTGCTCAGAACCCGCTCAGGAGGTTACCTGGTGCAGGTAGTTTCAGTGGGGGATCCGGCAGTAAAGGAACCGATAGCCTTGGGCATAGAACCGGACTGGAAGATTCCATCACCATCACTTTCCGGTACCTCGACACAAGCCGGTACAGGGGTTTTGATTCCAGCTTTGATGATTTTTCAAAACGCATCCCGATCCCTGCCGACTATGCCTACCTGGGAAATATGGGCAATGCCGCAC
>CAXTDO010000916.1:0-2488 GCA_964242315.1 uncultured Flavihumibacter sp. | reverse complement strand
GAGGGCGCAGAGGAAACCCTCTGCGCCCTCTGCGTTTCCTCCTCTGTGTCCTCCGTGGTTAAAAAACTGGTCGAACGGCTGACAGATCATACGTCCATTTACGGTTAACATACCACTGGTAGTTAAAAACAATGTAAGATTCTCTACCTGTTATGGAATGTAAATTAAAGGTGCATCTTCATCTTTATTATAATGCTGGGCTTAACAGGGATACATCTAACATTTACTCAGTTGGTCTTTTTCTTTATTACGTTACTGACAGCTATATAATTTGTTAAGATGAAAATTTATTATCTTGCTTCCCGTGGCTCACCGCAGCACACATTTAATATTCTGTTGATATAAATTGGTTAATATCATTCGCTTTAAATCTTATTATTTATGGAAACCGATCAGCGTGAAAAAAGAGCAAAGAATTATGTAATCATGCGTTCTGTGATGGATTTTGGCATGGGGCTGGTTATTTTGGGCTTCGGAATTTTTTTAATGATAGCGCCGCGATTAGGCATAGAATTTAATATAGAGCCTTTTTTCAGATATTTTTTTGCCGGAATGTGTATTGTGTACGGATCGTGGCGGATTTACAGGGGTATCAAAAAAAATTATTACTCGGAATGAAACAGGCCCATAAAAATTTTAACGATAAACTGAAGCGGCTTAGCGCAGGGTTTTTTGCCGCCTTACTCTTAATAAGTTGTGGAAACGACCAGTCAATAAAGTATGTTAATGACACCACCACATCCGGTACTATCAATATTAGTGTAGATGAATCGTTCAAGCCTATTATCGATTCACAAATCAGGGTTTTTGAATCCTCCTATCCCGACGCTAAAATAGTCACTCACTATAAACCCGAAGCCGAATGCCTCAAAGATCTTAATAACGACTCCGTTCGTATGATAGTGGTTACACGTGCGTTGACACAGGGTGAAGAAGATCATTTAATGGAGAAATTAAAATTCAGGCCCATACAAGGTAAAATGGCATACGATGCTATTGCCGTTATTGTGAATAATGCGGCAAAAGATTCTGTTTTTGATATGTCTGATATGCGTTCCTTAGTGAAAGGAACCAGTGGTTATAAATATAAAGTAGTAATGGACGGACTCTCTGCCACAAGTACCGTTCGTTTTGTTATGGATTCTTTACTTAAAGGCAACCCTTTTGGTTCGAATATCATGGCAGCTACTACCAGTGAGGGCGTTATTGATTATATTGAAAAAAACAAAGATGCCATAGGCTTTGTAGGAGTAAGTTGGATTGGTAACAGGGAGGATGGTAATCTGTTAAGCTTTTCACAAAAAATTAAAGTCGCTTCTTTGCAGTGCACCATTTGCGAAAGAGAAACGTATGTGAAACCTTACCAGGCTAATATAGCTCTAAAAAGATATCCTTTGGTCCGCGGTTTGCAATATATTTTAAAAGAAAACTATAAAGGATTGGGCAGCGGTTTTGTAAACTTTTTGATCAACGAAAGAGGACAACTGATCTTTAGAAGAGCTTACTTATGGCCCGCCCAGATGACATTTGAGACAAGAAATTCTATAATTAATCAATAATTTTTTATTAAGCGGATTTTAATAAATTTACAAACCTAAAAACAGGAATTGATTATGAAGAAAATAACAAGTATTGTATTATTTATTCTTGCATTGCAAACCCTGCATGCACAAAATGTAGACCAGGGCAGAAAATTTTTATATTATCAAAGATTTTTAAGCGCCAAATCGCAGTTTGAAAAAGTATTAGCTTCTAATCCGAACAATATTGATGCTGTATACTGGCTGGGACAAACTATGATTCAGTCGAAAGACTCTATGGCAGCTAAAGATTTGTATCAGAAATCACTTTCATCTAATGGCAGCGCTCCATTGCTGCTGGCTGGTATTGGCCAGATAGAATTGATGGAAAACAAAACAAGCGAAGCCCGTCAAAGATTTGAAACGGCTATCAGCTTATCAAAAGGGAAAGATATCAATGTGTTGAATGCGGTTGGACGGGCAAACGTGTATGCTAACCTGGGCGATGCGAATTATGCGGTTGAAAAGATAAATTCAGTTGCCAGTGAAAAGAAGGATCCCAGAAACGCTGATAGCTACCTCATCGTTGGTGAAGCCTATCGTAAACTGATTGATGGTGGAAACGCGGTAACATCTTTTCAGAAAGCCCTTTCTCTTGATCCGAAATTAGCAGAAGCCCAGTACAGAATCGCTAAAGTTTATCAGTCACAAAACAACCCTGATTATTTTATTCCTGCCTACCAGGAAGCTGTAACACTCGATCCTAATTATGGTCCTGCCTATTACGAGATGTACACTTATTATTTTTTACGGGACATTAATAAATCAAAAGAATATTTTGATAAATATCTTGCAGTTACCGATCCAAAGCCTTCGGATGAGTACGACAGAATAAGTTTGTTGTTTGCAGCCAGAAATTATCAGGGTAGTATTGACTCCGCTAAAGCTAAAATTACCCAGCTTAGTGA
>CAXTDO010000915.1:0-2514 GCA_964242315.1 uncultured Flavihumibacter sp. | reverse complement strand
CATTTTTAATCTGAACAAAGATGGAGCGATTACCAGGCCTATATTAACACCGGTGGGATATTATATTATAAAGAGACTTAGCCAAATACCTGTCAACGACGACCCGCTGAATGACTCGGCAATGACAGCTTTAAAGCAACAGGTGCGCAACGATTCGCGGATAGAAACGGCCAGAAATGCCATGTCGCAGAAAATTTACCGGATGACGGGGTTTAAAAAAAGTTCACTGCCTGATAGCATCCTGCTTAAATATGCTGAAAATGTTTACTTCAATAAAAAGAACATTGTTCCCGCTGCTATCTCTGGAAAAACTGTTTTATTTTCATTCCCGCATAAACAGATTTATGTTGATGATTTTATAAAAGACCTGCAGGCTTCCAGGTTTAGGCAAAACGGTCCGCCAATACAAAAGGTATTAAATACCTATGAAGAAGTTATGAGGCGTGATTATTACCGTAACCACCTGGAAGAGTATGATGCCGAATTTGCTTCACAACTAAAGGAATTTAAAGAAGGGAATTTACTGTTCGAGATCATGCAACGCAATGTATGGGATAAAGCTTCTGCTGATACAACCGGATTAAAAGCATTTTTTGAGCGTAACAAAAATAAATACTGGTGGGAATCAAGCACTGATGCCATCATTTTCAATTGTACGGACTCCGTTACAGCAAATGATTTAAAACATAAGCTGGATAAGGATATTAATGTTTGGAAAGATATTATATCTCCTTATGAAACTAAAGTGCAGGCCGATTCCGGAAGGTTTGAATTAACGCAGTTGCCCCTGCGGCAAGGCCAAACGCCTGTACCCGGACAACTTACAGAACCTCTAAAGAATGCCGGAGATAATAATATTTCTTTTGTATACTTTATCAGGCTATACCCGCAAAAGCAACCAAGAAATTTTGAAGACGCTAAAGGGTTTGTACTTAACGATTATCAAACCTTCCTGGAAGATAAATGGATAACCGTTTTAAAAAACAAATACCCCGTAAAAGTCAATGAAGCTGTTGTTAAGTCGCTTGTAAAATGAATGGCCGTCAGCCAATTCGCATTCAATGTCGTTGACTTAAGAAGAAATGGTCAATATTCAACTATCAATATTAAATTTTCAATGAAGAACACTTAACAAAATGACAACTTTCTTAATTGAAAATTGATAGTTGAAAATTGATTATTGAACATTTTTTTCATTTTAGGCATCTTAAGTCAACGACATTGAATTAAGATTAACGACAGCAGCTCACTATATTAATTCTTTTACTACGTTCCAGATTACTTTTGATTTTCCCAGTGTGTAATAATGCAAAACGGGAACACCAAATTCTTTTAATTCTTTACTTTGCTGTATCAGCCAGTTTGTGCCTACTTTTTCTACGTCCTCATCGGTTTTACATTTCATGATTTCATTGGAAAAGTCACTTGGAATATCTACATGAAAAATCTTTGGCAGTATGTTTAGCTGCTTTTTATTGGTGATGGGTTTTAGTCCGGGTATGATAGGAACCATGATACCGTTATCCCGGCAATCTTTTACAAACTGAAAATATTTCTGGTTATTAAAAAACATCTGGGTCATAATATATTCAGCTCCAGCATCTACTTTTGCTTTGAGGTAGGCGATATCCGTTTCAAGATTGGGTGATTCAAAATGCTTTTCCGGGTAACCTGCTATACCGATGCAAAAATCGGTTTTGCCACCGTTCTTGATATCTTCTTCCAGGTAAATACCATGATTAAGGCTGGCTGTTTGTTTTAAAAGGTCTAAAGCGTAACGGTTACCATCAGGTTCCGGTTCAAAGAATGCTTCGTTTTTGGCGGCGTCACCTCTTAAAACGAGCACGTTGTTTATCCCAAGAAAATGAAGGTCGATAAGCGCATCTTCAGTTTCCCGTTTGGAAAAGCCACCACAGATGAGGTGAGGCACTGCATCTACCTGGTAATGGTTCATAATTGCGGCACAAATACCTACGGTACCTGGCCTTTTACGAACTTCTACTTTTTCAAAAGTGCCATCCGCTTTCTTCTTAAACATCGTTTCACTTCTGTGATAGGTGACGTTTATAAAGGAAGGCTTAAATTCCATCAACGGGTCAAGATGATCATAAATGGCAGCCACCGTTTTACCTTTCAGGGGCGGCAGTACTTCAAAGGAAACCAACGTATCTTTTGATTCATTAATATGCTCTATAACTTTCATTGCTTGCTGAATAAATATGCAAACATAAGCAAGGAACGATACATAATCAAACGCTGTTTAAGGTATGAGGTGTGCGGGTATGAGGTATAAATGAATAAACGTCGTTTAGCTAACAACTAATGAACACGTAACGGTTCCCCTCCTTGAAAAGGAGGGGACGATCAATTAAGATGCGAAGCACTTAATTGATCGGGGGTGGTTGATGACCTCAACTGATTACTAACTTGCATCTAAACTCGGCATTCATATCGACCGAGCTAATTAGTCACAATCATCAACCACCCCCGATGAAAAACGTGCTTCGCATCGTT
>CAXTDO010000914.1:1470-2515 GCA_964242315.1 uncultured Flavihumibacter sp. | reverse complement strand
GACTGATGCAATTCAACCCGGAAACAAAAACTTATAAGAAATACCACCTGTCCGATGGCTTACAGGGATTAGAGTTTGAAGCGAATGCTTACCTGAAAACTAAAGATGGCCAGATGTTTTTCGGAGGGGTCAACGGATTCAATAGCTTTTACCCTGAACAGATACGCATCAACACATTTATACCGCCGGTACATCTAACCCAGTTTCAGATTTCCAACAAAGAAGTGCTCCCATCCAAAGAAGGTCCGTTGCAGAGCGATATCAGCCTAACAAAACAAATAAAGCTGGATTACACACAATCCAATATTGCTTTCGGTTTTTCCGCATTAGACTATACCGCTCCTGAAAACAATCAATACGCTTATACCTTAGAGGGCCTGGAAGATCACTGGAATTTTGTGGGTACCGATCACAAAGCAAACTATACCAACCTTGACGCCGGTACTTACACCTTCAGAGTGAAAGCATCCAACAATGATGGAATATGGAACGAACAGGGCAGTGCCGTTAAAATAATTATTACCCCTCCCTTCTGGAAAACATGGTGGTTTACGGTGCTTGTGTTGTTGCTGTTTTTTACAGGCATCATTACCTATCTTCTTGCCAAAAGAAGGCGGGAGATACAAACACTGGAAGACAAAAAACGCGAAGAAATGCAACAGATGCAACTTCAGTTCTTCACCAACATCTCTCATGAGTTCCGCACGCCCTTATCATTGATTTTAGGACCGCTGGAAAAACTGCAGAAAGAAAACAACCACCCGGCCTTTGCACATTCTTACAAAACAATGCACCGCAATGTAAACCGGATGCTGGAGTTGATTACCGAACTAATGGATTTCAGAAAAGCGGAAACAGGCAGCCTGAAACTAAAAGTGATGCCGGGCAACTTACAGGTATTTCTTCAGGAGATTGAAGAAGAGTTCAGCGAGCTGGCGCAGGAAAAAAAGATGGATTTTACCATTCGTGTGCCCGATAACATTGAGGAAGTTTGGTTCGACCGGCAGGTGCTTGAGAAGATCATCATTAACCTGGTGAGCAATTC
>CAXTDO010000914.1:0-1460 GCA_964242315.1 uncultured Flavihumibacter sp. | reverse complement strand
TCCCTGGAAAACTTCACACCGGCTTTCTCCAACGAGCTGCTAATTGAAAATGACTACAAGGCCAAACGCCTTGTTTATCTCAAGGTAATAGACAGTGGTACCGGCATTTCCAAAGAATCTATCAAACATCTGTTCGAGCGCTATTACAGAATTACAGAAGCGCACATGGGCTCCGGTGTGGGCTTAGCTTTTGTAAAAAGTTTAACCATGCTGCATAAAGGAAGCATCTATGTGTATAGCGAACGGAACAAAGGCACCGAAATCATAGTTGCCATACCGGTTGACAAAGGCGAGTACACGAAGGAAGAAAGATGGGTTAACAGTCCTGAAGCCAATGTACGGCTGGAAACGATACAATATAAATACGAGCAACGGGAGCATGGCGAAACTGTTTCCACGGCAACAGAAGACTTTAACGCTTCAAAGCAAAAGCAATGTATACTTATTGTAGATGATAATGTAGAATTGAAAAACTTTTTAAAAGAAAGCCTCCATCCATATTATCAAATAGCAGAAGCAAAAGATGGAATGGACGGCCTGCAAAAAGCAAAGGAAACGCTGCCTGACCTTATCATCAGCGATGTAATGATGCCCGTAATGGACGGCATTGAATTTTGCCGGCGCCTGAAAGAAGATATCAATATCAGTCATATTCCGTTTTTGATGCTGACGGCAAAAGATGCCCTCGCCTCAAGGATAGAGGGAACGGGCTCCGGCGCTGACTTTTATTTCTCCAAACCAATAAGTATCGACCTGCTGCTGCTCACCATTCGAAATATTTTTGAACAAAAGCGAAAGATTAAAGACCGTTTCCTGAGAGATCATCACGTTGAAGCAAGGGAACTGGTGCATTCAGTAAAAGAAAAAGAGTTTATGGATGATCTACTCGCTATCATTGACGCGCAACTGATGAATCCGGAACTGGATGTAGAATTAATTTGCACCAATATTGGCATGAGCCGCACCAAACTATATCAAAAAATAAAAAGTATCACGGGCCAGTCAATAGGCGACTTCGTCCGCACCATACGCTTACGCAAGGCAACAGAAATTATGACGAATGAAGATGTGTCGCTGAGTGATGTAATGTTTCGGATTGGCATACAAACACAGTCTTATTTTACAAAGGCTTTTAAAAAGGAATTTGGCAAAACGCCCACGCAGTTTTTGCAGGGGTTGAAGAAATAATTTTTTACTTTTCCTCAATTGAAATAAAAAACCGCAAAAGAATGTATGTAGGCGAACAGCTACGCAATGAATGTACAACGAGATGTATGATCAGCTTACGCATTACATTTTAATCGATCGCCGGTCATTTTTGAGTACAGTGTCGTTAGGCACGCAATATCGGTATAAAAAATAAGTATGAGTACACCAACAGGCTGAACAAAAAGGCCTGAAAGGCCGACATATCTCAGCAATGGGCAACGCCCATCGATTACAGGCACGACCATCAAAGC
>CAXTDO010000913.1:0-2515 GCA_964242315.1 uncultured Flavihumibacter sp. | reverse complement strand
GGCTAATGCTTACAAGCCAATCCTTAATCCCTAATTTTTGAGCAACCTCCAACATTGAATTGTGCAACCGAATCGTCGGCACTCCGTTTGGTAACCGACCTATTTCAATATCTGCTAAAGACATCCCATCTGTAAAACCCGTGCCAAGCGCTTTCGCCAAAGCTTCTTTTGCAGCGAACCTACCGGCCATAAAAGAAGTTCGTTTGCTCTTATTGTATATTTCAATTTCACTTTCATGGACATTCTGTTCGCGAAACTTTTGGACCAAAACAGATTCTTCCATTCTTGCAATTTCGATTAAATCTATTCCTACCCCCAGCATAATTCTAGATTAAGTGTTGAAAAAACTTTTTTATTTGGTTGCAGATCTTACGCTATCAATTTTTGCTTTTATTAGGCTGTCCACCCACCGTGTTTTGATCTCCTTGCTGATCTCCTCACGGACCGTTTTTTCTTTTAACCCGAACTCGTATCCGCGTTTATAGCTTTCATTATCAAACCATAATTTTGTGGCTACCGGTAGAAGCAATACAACCAAGACGGTTGTTGTCCACTTGAACCATTCAACTGTGTTTTTTAATTTTTCAAAATTCGTGTTCGTTGCTCTTTCGGAGTCTTTTACCTGTTCTTTCAAATCTATTTTTATTTCCTCAATTCTAGACACCAACGCGTTCGGATTTACAAGACTTCCTTTCAAAGCTTCTATATAACCGGAGGGTATATGATTCAGGTTTGCATGATTGCCCGTATAGCCATCTGTCAGGGTAATTTCAGCAAACCAAATTAAAAAGCATGGCTGCCCTTTGTCAAGCATCATGGTCGCAGGTCCGGCATTGTAAACGGAAAAAATCAGCTTCCCCTTAAAACCCGGATCCACGTGGAAACCGGAAACGTTGACCAGACCTTTTAATTTAATACTTGCTTTAATGGAGATAAAGGCAATCAGTTCCGTCGGTATTTCCAAGGCCTCTTCTGTTATCAGTAGCGCCAACTGACCAGGTTTGATTTCAATTTGTGAATCTTTTGTATCCAAAACCTGTTTTTTGCCGGTAGGCGAATCTGTTACATACACTTCATCCCCTACCGATAGTTCATAAGCGCTATTTTTTATTCGCTCCGGTTTGAACGGAGTAACTACCCTTTTCAGTAAATCGGCTAGTTGTTTTGTGCCAATGAATGCCATGATGCAAGATTTTTTAGTAAGGATTTTGCACTGCAAATAAAAAGCGATTATGAACAAAGTATCATAGTCGCTTGAATATTAAGCTCCTGCTGGATTTGAACCAGCGACCCTCCAATTGATAGATGAAAGTCAGCTAGACGATTTAACAAGAAATGTGCAACCACTTGTTCGACCAAATGAAAAAGCGACTACAACATTTCGCTGTAATCACTTCATTTTGATTGCGGTGTGAGGTCGATGGAATCGCCGACACAAGGATTTTCAATCCTTGATTGAGAGTATTAGATGCCTGCATCAAAATAATCAATATTTATATCTTTCTCCATTTGTCACGAGACCCATTCGTTGTATTGCGTACGCGTTCCACATGAATGATTGTATTGGGATCAATACTTTTCGCTTTTTCGATAGCGTCCTTCTGCGTTTTAGAAACATAGCTAGCTCTTTGTGAATTTGCCTTCCTCGCGGCAAAATCACCTCCATCTCTGCGCTCAATAAAAATTATGTTATTAGGCATCGTGCATTATTTTTATGAAATGTAAGATACGAAATACTGGTGATGTTAAAACAACCTCATTCAAACTGCCGTTGGGTAGTTACTAGAATGCTGCGTTTTATACTGATTTATCTTATCTGTATGAATTTCTTATAGGACGACGTAATGACGTGCAAATAAAAAAGCGGCTATGTCTCTTCATCATAACTGCTTGATTTTCAGCTCCCCCTCCTCGACTTGAACCAGAGACCCTCTGATTAACAGTTAATGCATCCCCCAAATTTAGCTCGCAGAAGTATGAGCAAAGACAATTTTTAGCGTTGGAAACAACGTTTAGAAGCTTAATACTTCGTCGAGAGCTTTATCGGTTTTCTCTTTAACGAAATTCCCTTGATATGAAATAGTAGTCGTTATATTAGAATGGCGGTATAACTCCTGCAGCACCTGGATACTTATCTTATCACCCGCTATCTGCGCGAACGAATGTCGTGCAATATGCAGGCTTAACTTCTTATCAATACCGTTTGTCTTAGCAATTTCTTTGAGGTTTTCTTCTAGCCGCTTTCCAGCGAAAGATATTTTGCGTTGCACTTCGTAGGGGTCAAGAACATCCAAAACCTTCAACTCGGGAAAAACAAAACCGTGCTTTGGAGGGTCATTTTTATACTGCTGTATGATAGACCATGCTTTTTCCGGTATTTTGATCGAATCAGCTTTCAGGTTCTTATTCATGGCATAGTAAATACGGCCATCATGAAAAGCTGACCATCTCATTGTAAGCACATCGGATAACCGCATGCCTGCAAAATAAAAGGATAGGAGCCATAGGTTAACCG
>CAXTDO010000912.1:0-2519 GCA_964242315.1 uncultured Flavihumibacter sp. | reverse complement strand
ATATTACAATCTTTTGCTGACTTTTTATAAATGTTAACTAACAACTGTTAGTAAAAAGGGCTGCCTATTTTGCTGCGAGAATTTTTGTTTGTTTCTTTGTAACAAATTTAGAATTTATTATGGTTGATACTAATGTGATACCTATAACAAAAGTTGAAAGGAGTAGGCTTTACGATATGCCATTGGATAAAATGCCTTTTGGCAAGTACTTCACGGATCATATGCTTGAAGCTGATTATGAAAACGGTGAATGGAAAAATGTGGAAATAAAACCTTACCAGCCTTTGGTCGTAAGTCCTTCATTGGCTGTGTTTCACTACGGGCAAGCGATCTTTGAAGGTATAAAGGCATATAAAGATGCAGAAGGAAATGCAACAATATTCCGGCCATTGGATAATTTTCGCCGGTTTAATATTTCTGCAGAAAGAATGGAAATGCCTGCGGTACCAGAAGAAATCTTTATGGAAGGAATGCGACAATTAGTGGAACTTGATAAGAACTGGATTCCTGCAAAGGAAAATCATTCTTTGTACATACGTCCTTTTATGATCAGTTCAGATGAAGTTATAGGTGTTAAGCCTTCAGAAAATTACAAATTCATTATTATTCTTAGTCCTACAGGGCCATACTATGCTACTCCTATGCGCATTTATGTTGAAGAGTATTATACAAGAGCCGCTGCAGGAGGGATTGGTTTTGCCAAGGCCGCCGGTAACTATGGCGCCAGTATGAGACCTACAGCGGAGGCTAAAAGAAAAGGCTACGATCAGGTATTGTGGACCGATGCCTTTGAACACAAATACGTTCAGGAAATTGGCACTATGAACGTTTTTTTTATCATTGGAAATAAGGCAATAACGCCGGATCTTGAAAATGGTACTATCCTCGATGGCGTAACCCGTAGCAGTGCAATAGCTATCTTACAAGAAGCGGGACTTATTGTTGAAGAAAGGAATATCAGCATTGACGAAGTAATAGAAGCTCATCAATCCGGTATCCTGCATGAGGTATTTGGAACGGGTACCGCTGCTACAATTTCCCTTATTAAAGAATTGCGGTATAAGGAATATGTGATGAATTTCAACGTAGAAAACTGCAAGGTTGCAATAGAACTTAAGAAAGCGTTGGATGACATAAGAGAAGGCAGGGTAGAAGATCGCTTTGGCTGGATGTGGAAAGTTTAAGTAGTAAATTAAGCCTTAAATGAGTTATTGTTTTGCTATCAGCTTTCAGCTATCAGCAGTCAGGCAAACAATAGAGAACAAGTTTCCTCCTGATAGCTGATACCTGTCTGCCGATAGCTTTTAAAAGGACATGCCGGAAGAAATTTAAAACTTTCGGTATTTTTTTCTTTTTGTTTTCGTATTTCATTTCGTTACCCTACCTTTGCCGTCCAAAATAAAAGGGTAAGAATGCCGACAATTCAGCAGTTAGTTCGTAAAGGAAGAGAAATTATCAGGGCAAAAAGTAAATCCAGGGCGCTGGATGCCTGTCCTCAAAGACGCGGAGTTTGTACCCGGGTATACACTACTACTCCCAAAAAGCCCAATTCTGCCTTGCGTAAAGTAGCCAAGGTTCGTCTCACAAATAAGGTTGAAGTGATTGCCTACATTCCGGGCGAAGGACATAATCTGCAGGAACACTCTATTGTATTAATCCGTGGTGGTCGTGTTAAAGATTTGCCAGGTGTACGTTATCACATTGTTCGTGGTAGCCTTGATACCGCTGGTGTTAAAGACAGAAAGAAAAGCAGGTCTAAATACGGAACTAAAAGAGAGAAAGCGGGTGCTAAAGCGCCGGCGAAAAAATAATACTTTTTACATTCACAGAAACCGAATCCGGTTAAATTATAAATTGCGATATTATGAGGAAAGCTCAAGCAAAAAAATTGCCTCTGGCTCCAGATGCTAAATACAACGACAAACTGGTTACAAGATTTGTCAACAACATTATGTGGCAAGGTAAAAAGAGTGGCGCATTCAGTATATTTTATGATGCGTTGGACAAAGTTTCGAAACAAACGAATGAAGAGGGTTATGAGATCTGGAGAAGGGCTCTTGCAAATGTAACCCCGGCAGTAGAAGTTCGCAGCCGCCGGATTGGTGGTGCCACCTTTCAGATACCTGCCGAAGTACGTCCCGATAGAAAAATTTCATTAAGTATAAAGTGGATTGTTCGTTTCAGTCGCGAAAGAAACGGAAGAAGCATGGCTGATAAATTAGCTAATGAAATTGTTGCGGCGAGCAAAGGTGAGGGCGGAGCATTCAAAAAGAAAGAAGATACTCACAGAATGGCTGAAGCCAATAAGGCTTTTTCGCATTTCAGAATATAATTGAGGCTGAACTTTATAAAAAAAGAGCCATCTTAAAAGGTGGCTCTTTTTTATTTATACAGGTTAGTACCTGAGGTGCAATCAGAGTTCTTTTATTTTTACGTTTTTGAACCACACCATACTTCCATGAGATTGTAAAGCGATTCTTCCCTTTTTTGTTTTTGTGAATCCGGGCATCGATTTAAAC
>CAXTDO010000911.1:0-2527 GCA_964242315.1 uncultured Flavihumibacter sp. | reverse complement strand
GAATGACTGTCTGTTAGTAAGAAGGTCAATTGTTATTTGTTCAGGTTGCCAAATCGCAATAGATATTATACAAGTTCTTTCAATGATGCAAAGTTAGCAATAGATGTTTATAAGCATTTATCATTTGGTAAAAAGTGGATTACAATTGGCGATGGCAAGGTATTTATACTTATCTGTCGGGCATCGCTTGTAAATATGGTACTAAAAGCTGATCGTTTGTACAATCAGCCGGCTTTATTGTCAGGCACATACTAATGCTCAAGTTTAGCAGGTTCAACAGTTTTGTTACCAAGTGCTGATGCTACACTTATTTTCTTTAAATGTTCATCGTAAATATTGATGGATTTGAATTGGGGATTAGCTTCAATAAAAAACATCTGTTCTTTGCCATCTTTTAGAAAACTCACTGCACATCGACTCCCACTTCTTAAAGCACTTTCCAACTTTTCTGCATCTATATCATTACTAAATCCTTTAAGCGGCAACTGTTGTGATACACTGTTTAAATCGTAACCGTAGCCCGTATTGAATTCCTTGATGCTGTAGTTACCAATAGCGTCCTTATCATTAAAATCCAATTGCATTCAGCCGGCTTGTTTATTCCCGGTTGCCTCCTGATATTCTGTTTGTACAGATCTTCCGGCTAACAAATTATAAGCTTGAGTAGCTGTAATGGTATTGCCTGGCTCCATTTTAAAATTTTGCAACCTGCTTTCCTCTGGCTTATCATCATTTTTTAGTATTGCTTTATAATTTTCAAATTGATATTGTCCATTTTGATTTTAAAAAAAGGATAATGAGAAATTCAACTTTTATAAATTGGAGCCGACATAACAAGTATTTCAACCGTTGATCATTAATGGAGTTTTGATATGCTTTCGTTACTGTTAAGGCCTGTAATTAAAATATTACAGGATATACTTGCTATTGTAATGGCATCGTTATATTTGCCGGAAAACCAACTATCCTCTCTATGAGAGCAACAACCGCTCTTAAAAATATTTTGGCTGCACTGTACATACCTTTGCTTATTTTACCCGTCATTGCCTGTTGCCAGACAAAAACCCTGGCGTGCAGCAACTTGAAAAACGGCATATTTTATTCTTATCCCAAAAACACCTCTGACCGGTATATTAGCGTACGGGAAGGTGAAATTCAAACGGAAGTCAACCTAAAAAACGGAGATACGACTGTGTGGCAGGTTAGTTGGCTGAACGATTGCAGTTACGTCGTAAAGTATGTTTCGGGTGCAAAAACAGCTTCCAAAGATGTTATAGACGTACTCAAAAAGCACAAGTTGGTATATGAGATGGGCAAGGTGACAGATGATTACTATGTTTTTACTGGCCACTTCGACAAAACTTCAAATACCGCTTTTCAAAACGACACCATGTGGCTGCATGAAAAAGCGGTGGTTGCCAATAATGAATTGTTTAAACTGGTAACCAATCAAAATGTACTGCGGAAAGAACATTTCAGCGATACGTCAAAATACGCACTGCTATGTTTGTACCGGCCAGGCAAAGTGACCAACTCGCTGAGCAGTTTCTTGGTTTATTTTGATGACAACCTGATGTATGTGGCTAAAAACAACAGCGGCGCGATCTTCAAAGTATTAAAGGAAGGCATCTTCACTTTAAAAAGCCGGCTATATAAAGATGAATCGTCGTTGAAGCTGAGTGTTGAATTTGGAAACAGGTATTACGTCAAGTCGATGATTCATTGGGGCATATACAGCCGCCTGTATAATTTTAAACTGGAGATGGCTTCCGTTCCGCCAGAAGTAGGAAAAGTAGAATTTGAAAGCGTTGATTTCGGTAAATGAACTTGTTGATTAAAGCTGTTTATAGTTTTTAATGGAAAGATGACTAAGAAAAAGCTAGAAGAGTTTTGGACTAAAAGTATTATGGTCATGGTATAAAAAACACTTGACTTAAACCTGCGCCCAACAGCGCATTAGTGCCATCAGGGCGGGACGTTGAAGTTCTCCGGTTACATTTCTGCTAATCTTCACATTAGTGAAGACAAGAAAACAATCACTAATTATGCTCAATGGGCATCTTTCGAAGATTCCCAGCATATGCAAAAAAATGAAGAAGCACAAGTACACATGAAAAAAGCGGCAGATATAGCCACAGAGTTTAAACCCGTTACTTACACCGAAATTTGGACACACTCAAAATAGCATGACGAAATATTTTTTGATAGTTGCTTCCAAAGACCATGTGCTTGGAGGCGTTAAGCAAGGCTTTGCACAAGCCGGACATGGACGTAAAGATTTTATGAGCAAGCCATCTAAAGGAGATTGGATTGTTTTTTATTCTTCAAAGGACAAATTTGAAGATGGAAAAACTTATCAAAAATTTACCGCACTTGGACAAATTAAAGATGATGAACCTTATCAACCAGACACAGAAAAAAATTTCAAACCATACAGACGAAATGTTGATTACAAAGTTTGTAACGAAGCAGATATACACCCATTGCTTAAACACCTCGGGTTTATAAAAAACAAAAAGCGTTGGGG
>CAXTDO010000910.1:0-2530 GCA_964242315.1 uncultured Flavihumibacter sp. | reverse complement strand
AGAAACCCATGTTTCCGGTCAGCGACCGCTTGAGGCAGTATCTTAAGTACCATGGCCGCGAAGTAAAATTACCTATATCATATCGCGATCTTCTCAGGTTTACTTATTCGGTTTCATTGAAGGATAAATTTGGTAACAGCACCCTATGGGAAACGGTTGTATATGATATGCGTGAATGGGAATATATCAGAGAGGGCCTCGTAAAAATTTATGCTATTCTAAAAACAGAAGGTGATCTTACTTTCACAAAACACCTTGATGTTTCAAGGATTGACTATTGCACATTCGGCAATTCAAATCCGTTCAGGATACGTATCGTGAATAAATTCAACGACAACTACGATCATTACTACATCAAAATCGCTGATGCTTCACGTGTTTATGGACTGGAGCTGGAACATGTACTATCCCCGAATCGTATTACATTTTATACCAGCAATGCTACCCTGGTGGAAGAACACATTCCGGGAGTACCTGGTGACATTTTTATAAAACAGTATTTAAACGATCCCCTCACAAATAAAATACGTTTTGCAAAAGAGTTTGTAAAATTTAATGAACGGTGTTTTGTAAGATTACTCGGAGACATGCGTAGCTATAATTTTGTAGTTGACATTACTCCCGATGTGGAAGATTTCCAGTACAGGATACGTGCTATTGACTTTGACCAGCAATCATACGAGGGAAGAAAGAATTTGTATTTACCACAATTCTTTAAAGAAAATTTTCCTCTGGTTGAACTCACCCTCAAATATCTGAACAAAGATTCCATTGAACAATACCAGACAGAAGAACGAACGCTGATGGCTTTTCGCCTTAGTACATCGCGCTACCGTTTAAAAGAGTTGTTAGATGTTATGATGAAGGATGTTATTTCCTCCTCTGAAAAAGTTGGTCAGTTGGTCAACGAACTAAAGGGGCTTTACCCATTGAACAGGAATTTTGAAAATTGCAAAACAATGGGGCAGGTTGTTAAAGAAACCCTGAAACAATTACTGCGTAAAAATCTGCTGATGATTCCGAAAATTCATAGCCGGTTTGAAGATTAATAATACTATTCTTAATAGCCCTATTTGGCTATGATGCGTCTGTACAAAATTATTCAATCCGATAAAATACAAACTAAATGTATCTTAGCCTCTGTTAACCAATAATTATGAAATAATAAAGAAAATACAATGAAAAAATATAATCCGGGAGTGTTACATGGCGAAGAACTGGAAGCATTATACAACGATGCAAAGAACAACCAGTTTGCTTTGCCTGCTGTTAATACAATTGGCACCAATACCATTAACGCAGCGCTTGAAACCGCTGCAAAAGTAAATTCACCAATTATTATTCAATTTTCGAACGGAGGAGCGCAGTTTATTGCCGGTAAGGGCATGCCTAACGATAATTTACAAGCTAACATTTCAGGTGGCATTTCAGGTGCTTTGCATATTCATAATGTTGCTAAATATTACGGTGTTCCGGTAGTTCTGCATACAGACCATGCTGCAAAAAAATGGTTGCCATGGGTAAGCGGTTTGATTGATGCAGGAGAGCAGTATTTCAAAGAAAAAAAACAACCGCTGTTCAGTTCTCACATGCTTGATCTTTCAGAAGAGCCTATTGAAGAAAACATCCATATCAGCGTTGAATTTTTTAAACGTATGGCGCCATTAGGTATGAGTATCGAAATTGAGCTTGGGGTTACTGGTGGTGAGGAGGATGGTGTGGACAACAGCGGCCTGGAAAATGAAAAGCTATATACCCAGCCGCAGCATGTGGAATATTCTTATACCGAATTAAGTAAAGTAGGAAAGCTTTTTACTATTGCCGCTGCCTTTGGCAATGTTCACGGTGTTTATAGTCCTGGTAATGTAGAACTACGTCCGGAAATTTTAAAGAACAGTCAGGAGTATATCGAGAAGGAATTGCATACTGGCCCTAAGCCGGTATTTTTTGTTTTTCATGGCGGTAGCGGGTCTCCGCAGTCGCAGATAAGGGAGGCAATAAGTTACGGCGCCATCAAAATGAATATAGATACCGATTTGCAATGGGCATTTTGGGAGGGAATTCAGCAGTTTTATGTAAAGAATGAAGCCTATTTGCAGGCTCAGTTAGGAAATCCGGGAGGACCGGATAAACCAAACAAAAAATATTATGATCCGCGGGTTTGGTTGAGAAAAGGGGAAGAAACTTTCATCAGCCGGCTGGAGGTTGCATTTGATGATTTGAATTGTATCAATAGGAACGCATGACAATTGGCTATTGCATTTACGATGTATCGGAGTAAGTGTTATGTTTAATTCTAACCTAACGTACTTATCTTTCATTCAAACAGTTTATTTAACCACAGAGGAGAAGGCCAGAAAGGAAGAAGAGGTTACACAGAGGACGCCTCTGTGTAACCTCTTCTTCCTTTCTGGCCTTCTCCTCTGTGGTTATAGAGAATCTTAAAAAAGTAGCCACTACGATTCAATCAGTGCCATAAAGAAAGCCTCAAGTGATTAGCTTGAGGCTTGTGTTGTTGAGATAGTGAATA
>CAXTDO010000909.1:0-2531 GCA_964242315.1 uncultured Flavihumibacter sp. | reverse complement strand
ATATGAACGGTTCCTGGTGGACAAGAAAAATCCTTACAAAAAAGACAGAGGATTGCTAAATGATACCATCTTTAAATATTCCTCCACGCTGAAATCATTTCTCGAATGGTGTTTCGACGAAGGACTGATTAAATCCCGCGATGCATTTTCGCGGGCGAAAACAAAAATTAAGAAGAAAGCCAAGAATGAAATAGTGGCCCTAACCGAACCCGAGCTATTCAAGATTGTGAACTACGATTTTAAAGGTAACACCCGGCTGGAACGTGTGCGTGATCTTTTTTGCCTGGGATGTTTTACTGGTCAACGTTTTTCGGATATCATGCGATTTGATAAACAAGATTTCACCGGAACAAAGTGGAGCTTCATTGCATTCAAGGGAAAGAAAAGAGTGACGATCCCATTTAATGGTTATATCGCCAATGCGATTCCCATCCTTCAAAAATATAATTACCAATTACCGACTATCACCAACCAAAAGTTTAATGATTACCTGAAGGAAGTTGGGGAACTGGTTGGAATTGACGACACAGTTCGAATCATCCGGTTTAGCGGAGTAAAAGAAGTGGAGGTCCGGCAATCAAAGTTTAAGTTTATGTCTTCGCATATGGCCAGGAGAACGTTTGTAACACTGATGATTGAAAAGGGAGTGCCCTTGACGATGATTCAGAAAATCACACAGCATTCGGATTTGAGGACGCTGCTTAAGTATGAGGGGCATAATGACAAGTCGTTGGAGAATGCTTTTGAGAAAACATGATATACTGTTGTGCTTATTGCTGGCACCCTACCCTATAAGTTCACAAAAAGTGAACTTATAATACCAAAGTGTATATTTGTCATGAAAGTTATTTTGATAAGAAAAAACGATTGAAGCTTTTACAAAGAAAAATGCTCAAAGCCGGGTGTCATTCGATCAGTTGTGTGCAAAACTAAAATATGCGGAATGGGAAGTACCGGCAGATATGCAGGTTACTTTTCCAGCACGGATTTATTAGGTAATGGATCAAGCAGGGCTGTCTTCGACATTGGCGGGAACAAGTATAGGATGATCGGCAAATATGCTTTTGGCGACAAGCAAGTGCATCTTTTTATTTATTGGATTGGAACACATGCAGAGTACGATAAACTTTGCGATGCCGGCCAACAATTTACTGTAAGTGATTATTAATATTTCAACATGGAGACGCTTAAATACAAAGTAATAACCAGTAAAAATCAGTATAAAGAATATTGTAACTACTTGGAGCAGTTGGTCTTATCTGATTCCAAAGACCGTAATACAAAAGATGAAATAGCATTACTCACATTGCTTATTGAGAAGTGGGATACTGAACACATTTCATCTATTGAATTAGACCCAATTCAATTGCTTCATTCGTTTATTAAAGACCATAAATTGAAAGCTAAAGACCTTGTTTCTGTACTTGGAATTAGTAAAGGGTATGTTTCGGATATTCTTCATTATAAAAAGGGGCTTTCCAAGGAGGTAATCAGAAAACTGGCCGATTACTTCAAAGTTTCACAAGAGGCGTTTAATCGTCCTTACAAGTTAGTTATTCCCGAAAATTCTCGTTTGCGGAACGCAAGAGTGATGAATACGAAGAAGTAAATAGCTGTTTCATAAAACTTTCTACAAGGAGAATGCAAGGTTCAAAACCTTAAAAATACATCAGACGAATGGACAGACTAAGAAACCTGTTTTGAAATTTATGTAGCTTAACAATCTTTATTCTATTCAAATCAAACCGTAATGCTAGTATGCTGACAAAAGACATGATGGGCTAATAAAATTACGAACAATCCCGGAACGGTATTCATAAATGGTCAAAAAAGAAATTAAAGCAACCGCTACCTTAGTTAGGCCTAACCCTGAAAATAGCTATTGAAAACATTATGCACAAAGTTGGAATGTTGCGAAAGACCGCACATTAATAGCTCCGCACCAATTCAGACCACAATGCATAATAAAGGAGTCACGGAACAAATAAACATAAAGCTTATTGTTGAGAATTGCAGAAATCTATGTCCTCGCGGATGGAAACTGTTACATTTTCTAATATGATGATCAAACCGGAGTAGCCAACCTTATTACCTAATATTTATTACACGGCTACGGTAAGGGTGCTCATAACAATAAAGAACCAATGCAAAAAACTATGAACTTATTACCTTTCGCACACATATCAGCCTTAAAGTACTTAGC
Source organism: uncultured Flavihumibacter sp. (assembly GCA_964242315.1). Taxonomy (GTDB): domain Bacteria; phylum Bacteroidota; class Bacteroidia; order Chitinophagales; family Chitinophagaceae; genus JADCRZ01. The sequence goes on along the minus strand of CAXTDO010000909.1, from coordinate 328 downwards.
TAATAAAATCAACTTTATAACAACTATTGTATGCTTGGCTATGCCGGAACGGTTGACATTTTTATCGGCCAGGAATGATAAAACGATGCCTGCATCGAAAAAAGACAATGTATTAACTTTCAACAATGACAATTAACAAAGAAATATTAATCTTGAGTCTTTTAATGTTTTAAAGCTATTGATTGTTAAATTTAACGATAGTAGAAAATGTAAATTTTGGAATATGATTGCAGCCTTGCCGATTCACTTATTAAGAGGAACGAAGAATTTGACCCCTTCTGAATTAGAATTAAGATTTAAAGACGATGAATCGAAGCTATATAACCAC
>CAXTDO010000908.1:0-2533 GCA_964242315.1 uncultured Flavihumibacter sp. | reverse complement strand
GATAAATCCCACGAAATGCTATACGGATTCGTTAAGATAGTTATGACGATTGCCCTTATATTTTTTTATCGACGGGTATATGTTACAGGCCTGGAAACCATCGCCAGAAAAGGTCCGGCAATTATAATTGCCAATCACACCTCCTCTTTAATGGATGCGGCTCTTTTAGGAGTGCTGATAAGCCGTCCGGTTTATTTTTTTACACGTGGTGATCTGTTTTCAAGCAAATTTTACAGCAGCATCCTGGCTGCCTTACATATGATACCAGTTAACAATCATGAAGCGGGGAGAAATACGCTGACTGCCAATAATGAAAGTTTTTCAAAAGCGCAACGGATATTAACAAATGGTGGCATCGTAGTTTTTTTTCCTGAGGGGATAAGTCATATCGAAAGAAAGCTGCTGCCTTTGAGGAAAGGTGTTTTCCGGCTTGCTTTTCAATCTGCCGTATACGATAACTTCCATAAAAATATTCCTGTTATTCCCGTAGGTATTAACTACTCACATCCTTCCGCATGCCAGGCTGAGGTAATGATTCATTTTGGAACACCTTTGTTGTTAAATGATTATAAGGAAGAATACCTCTCAAATGCAGCCGCTTCTTTACTTCGTATTACGAAGGATAGCTATTCGGCTATTAAAAAAAGCGCTTTGCATATACATAACGAATCCAGGTACGCGCTTGTTGATAGTTGCCTCAAAATAAAAAGGAATGATTACGCTTTTTTTACCAATCAATGGATGCAGGGTACGCAGAAAAGACTTGACGAAGAAAAGCACATTTGTGGATACATTGATCAGCTATTATCACCGGAACACTCGGCGCTGCAAAGAAATAACAGTGATTATTTTAATATGCTTGAGCAATATAAAATCCGGGATAAAACAATTTCGCCCCGGTTTAGATTTTCGATGCTAAAGAAGCTGTTGCTGATCATTGGGCTGCCGGTGTTTATAATAAGCTATTTACTAAATTGTTTGCCGGTATTTATTTCGAGGAAAATAGCTGATACAAAGGTTTACCGGGTTGATTTTTACTCATGGATATTTGTTGGGTGTGCGGCGTTTTCCTACCTCATCTGGTTACTGATTTTATTTCTTAGTATGATTGCGCTTGGCTGGTATTATGCTTTATCAATTGTGTTTAGCACCGTAGTCGGTGGTGTTTTTGTTCATTATTACTTTGGATACTGGATTGATTTTAATGAGTTTAAAAGACTTAACAAGTTACGGCAGAATTACCCGGCAGTGCTGGAACTTTTACAGCAAAAGAGAAGGAAGATTATCGAGATGATATAGCGTCAGGGGCAATGTTATTTAGTTAAGAATTTTGAAGTTTGAGTTTCAGGTTCAGGTTCCCCTCTTTTTCAAGGAGGGGACGATGAAAAACGATGCGAAGCACGTTTTTCATCCGGGGTGGTTGATGATGGTGAGTAATCAGCCTGACCGACATGAGTGCTGCGTTTGGGCGCAGGTTACTAATCACTTGCAGTCATCAACCACCCCAGCCTGAGAACGTGCTTCGCATCGTTCTCAGGCGTCCCCTCCTTGAAAAGGAGGGGACGCCTGAACCTAAGAACATTGCCCTAAACAGAACTAGCACTTAAGGTCTTAACTTAACGCACATTGAATACATGCAATCCGTATTTGCACAATTATCGTAATTATACGCAAGTTACTCTGCGCTGTACACATGAAAACCTTAGCGATCTCCTGTGGATGGGAAACCAGTTAGCTTTAACAGACGGCGTTCTGTGCTGAAATTGCAAAGTAATGTTTTAAAATCCTCCGGCTATCCGGAGGGTTTTTTATAATCGCCCCGACTTAATATCCTCCACTACCGCAGGATCTAATAAAGTGGAGGTATCTCCCAGGCTGCTTAATTCACCTTCCGCAATTTTTCTCAATATCCGCCGCATTATTTTGCCACTCCTGGTTTTTGGCAGTCCCGATACAAACTGGATCTTATCCGGTTTGGCAATAGGTCCGATAATACGGCTTACCGTAGCAACAATGTCTTTTTTGCCAAGTTCGTTGTCGCCGTGCGAGCTGTTCGAAATTACAAAAGCGTAAATACCCTGACCTTTTATGTCATGCGGATAACCTACCACCGCACTTTCCACCACACCGGCATGCATGTTTATAGCGTTTTCTACTTCGGCCGTTCCAATGCGGTGACCGCTGACATTCAGCACATCATCTACCCTGCCGGTTATGCGGTAGTTGCCGTTTTCGTCGCGTAAGGCTCCATCACCTGTAAAATACAAATTTTTATAGGTGGCAAAATAGTTCGTTCTGCACCTCTCATGGTCGCCGTAAGTAGTTCTTAAAATGCCCGGCCACGGATGCGAAATACATAAGTTGCCACTCACACCATTACCTGGCAGCTCTTTGCCATTTTCATCTACCAGTAACGGCTGAACGCCAGGCATGGGAAGCGTGGCATAGCTGGGTATTTCGGGAGTTATTCCTGCGAGGTTCGTAATCAGTACGCCGGCGGTTTCAGTTTGCCACCAGGTATCTACTATCGGGC
>CAXTDO010000907.1:0-2544 GCA_964242315.1 uncultured Flavihumibacter sp. | reverse complement strand
ACATTGCCCTAGCGGGACTCGCTCCTGACAAAATTTATTGTTACCTTATTTCAAGCGTTATTTGTAACAGATCCATTAGATTAATGACGTTGCCGTAAAGGCCATAAAAACGTCCATATTACTTTGCCCTTAATGTTGCTGTTTCATTTCCAAACATTCCCGATTTAATGATCAGTTCGTCTTTTGTAATTGAAATGATTTGAACCCTGGATGTTTTATCCTTTTTGTTTGGATCTGTTAATGTCAGGGATTTATCATCGTCGGCAATCGTATAATACATAAAGCTGGTTGTTACGTCATTCTCATATACGTAGCATTTTCCATTATCTTTAAATTCCAGTTCAGGTTGTGTTTTATTGTTAAGATGTTTCCTGTTTTTATTCGTAATATTTACAACTTTCCAACGCTTCAATATTAATTGCTGTGGAGAATCGCTGATCACATTTTCCGGGGCATACTCCCTTTGTTCCATTATATTTTCAGACAACGGCTTGTTAACAATAACTAGTAGAAGAAGTATCACAGCAAAGGCACCGATCGGTAATAAGTTTATCTTAAAATTGAGTTTATATTTCTTCCAGGCAACTATGCTTCCATAAATGGCACCTAGAAGCAAGCCCGGAAGTATCCAGCTAATAAAAGGCGGAAGGGATTGCGCAAATTTTAAAAGGTTATCCAGAAATACAAATATTTCAAAACTCTTCCTGCCCAGTGTTTCCCTGAACAGAAAAATCAACAGAGCCATTGCAATAAACACAACGAACCAGAGACTTCCCGCTGTTGTTTTCTTTGTTACATTTTGTGGTGCTGCGGTAACCGGAGCGTTTTTATTAGCCGTTGAAGGTCGGGATACATATTGGATGATAAGGACAACTAAATATATAGAGGATAAAATAAATGCGATATTAATTAAAGAGGAGAAAGCGTAAAATATACCATAATCTTTTATAAAGTAGAAGAAGAAAATCAGAATGCCCACACCAATTATCCTCTTCATATCTTTTCAATTTTTTTTATTAAAAAGATGGCACTGATAAGACCGCCCACAAAGAGCATTAGACCAACAAAATAAGAAAAATAATTTTGCGGTAAGTAAGTTGCTTCAGGTACAAACCAGGAATCGTTACCTGCCAGAATGCCCGTAAAATACCTGATAACAGCAAAGAGAACAGCACCGAATACCGCGTATTTTATCAGGTGTGTAAAATAGGCCCTGATGGGAAATACCACTTTTACTTCTATCGGGATGGTGAGACGTTCAAATTCCGTATCAATTAAAAGGTTTACCGCGTATAGCTTGTCTCTTATTAATTTTGAGGCGTCCACGGTTACAGTAATTAAAGCTGTTTTTACATTATTCTGACTCCAGAATGTAAAACTATGATGGCTTAACGTAATGCCCTCAACCGGGTTTTCAAAATAAAAAACAGCCTTCGCAAAACCCGTATTCACCAGTTTCAAGGCGATAGGATGGTTAATCAGTTTGCTTCCTTCCAGTGACAACAGTTTAATTTCCTGCTGATCACTATCAATTTTCGGATCAGCAAGTTGGGGATTTACTTTATGGATAAGATGTTGTACGATGGCTAATCTCTTGTCTTCGTCTGTGTATAATTTATAACCAATTACCTTGTCTTTATACTTATTATAGGTATCAACCAGATCCTTTTGGCCAATACCCATAAACCATGTCATGAGTTGATAACTTTCCGCTGCCTCTGCTATTTTAGGCCACAGAGATACATCTGTTCCGGCGTTTTGAAAAAGCTGGTAAGGCCTGTCGTACCTGACTGCATTAAGATAAAAAGGATGGTGATCATTGACCTTATAAAGAAACATCAGGAAATTATTAAAATCCCATCCGCTTGTAAGTTTATCTGCATTAACAGGATCTGTCTGGTTTAACCAGATATGAATGAACCTGTTGTTATAGCTTTCATAAGCGGCAGTGAATAAATTATAATCAGTTGCCGTTTTGGTGAATAACGAATTGATGCTGGTAAAGTCCTGATCGTTTAACCGATAAGGCAATTTAGGATTCAGCAGGTATAAAACCCTCAGGTAACGTTTGTCTATATTGGGTTCGTTTTCGATAACTTTCGAAAACTCATCAGCTTTGGAGGCGCTTTTAGTAAGTGTGGTAATACATGGAACAAGGTAATTGGTGTTGCGCAAAAAATATTTTGCATCCACCTGTTTTTTGTAAGAGATCTCACCAAGCTCAACAAGGGAATGTGCCTTTTCTCCCAACCATTCAACTTCTATTTTTTCTTTTTGATATTTTGCCCATGCTTCTTCGGTCATCCAGAGGTTTTTGAATGAGTCGTGTTCAAATGAATTTTTTTCGCGTGGGAGAAAACCTCTTTTTTTTATGGTACCCAGTATATAGTTTATTACTTTAGGCCGTTGTAATTCACCTGATGCACCTTCTATTATTTCTTCCGCTTCATTATTTAAAATGCTTCCCCGTAATATAAATCTTTCCAGTTTTGTATCGATCTTTCGAAAGGGCGACAAATCAAGACTTGAAAATATCTTTGAAGC
>CAXTDO010000906.1:0-2556 GCA_964242315.1 uncultured Flavihumibacter sp. | reverse complement strand
GAATCTTGGATTAAAATTACCTCTCGGTGGTCTGGGTGGAAATGCCATTTATTATTTTTAAGTGAGCAATTGTTATTTTAAAGGTAGGATGAAATAATAATATTTTGTTATCAGCCATAAGCTTTTGCTTACAACAAAAGTTATACCCCTGCTCTTTATGATCTTCTTGTTATAATTTCTTCTTTAGTTTCAGCAATGAACGACTGAATTTCAACAGCTCCCGAATCACCCTTACCCTGGCGACGAACAGAAACTTTGTTTTCATTTACTTCTTTTTCACCAATTATAAGCATGTATGGAACCTTGGCCAGTTCAGTATCACGGATCTTTTTACCTATCTTTTCATTGCGGTCATCAATCTCTGCACGAATATCCGCATTTTTCAGGGAATGTAAAAGAGTTTGTGCATAATCCATAAACTTATCGCTGATGGGCAAAATCTTAACCTGTAGCGGGGCAAGCCATAACGGAAATTTACCGGCGTAATGTTCCAGCAAAAACCCGATGAAACGTTCATGCGTGCCTAATGGCGCGCGGTGAATGATTAACGGAATCTCAGGCTGATTGTGCTGATTGGTAAATTCGAGCTTAAAGCGGCGTCCCTGCGCAAAATCAACCTGGTTGGTAGCAAGGGTAAATTCACGGCCTATGGTACTCCATATCTGAACATCTATTTTAGGTCCATAAAATGCTGCTTCGTCGGGAACTTCCACGAAAGGTATGTTGGTCTTTATAAGCACATCCCTGACCAGTGTTTCTGTCTCCTGCCACAAGGCGGGTTCATTGATATACTTTTGTCCCAGTTTGGCAGGATCATGCAGGGAGAGCCGCATTACATATTTGTCAATTCCAAAAATTTTAAAATAATTCTGATACATCTCATTTACCGCCTTAAACTCATCATAAAACTGCTCCTTGGTACAGTAAATATGAGCATCATTCATATGAAGGCAGCGAACCCGCATCAAACCAAACAATTCGCCGCTCTGCTCATACCGGTAGCAGGTACCGTATTCGGCCAGCCGCAAAGGCATGTCCTTATAACTCTTCGGTTCAGCCGCAAAAATCTTATGATGGTGGGGACAGTTCATGGATTTGAGATAGTACTTTACACCCTCCAGTTCCATGGGGGGGTACATACTATCCTGGTAATATGGTAGGTGACCGCTGGTAAGGTAAAGGCTTTCCTTTCCAATATGAGGTGTTACCACTCTTTTGTAACCTGCTTTTGACTCGCTTTCTTTGGCAAGCCTCTCCAGTTCCTCGATGATAATGGTACCATTCGGCATCCACAATGGCAAGCCCGGTCCTACTTCGTCATCAAAAGTAAAGATGCCCAGTTCTTTGCCCAGTTTACGATGGTCTCTTTTCTTTGCCTCTTCCAGCAAAGCGAGGTATTCATCCAGTTCCTTCTGAGAGGGAAAACTCACACCATAAATCCTGGTGAGCATTTTATTTTTCTCATCGCCTTTCCAGTATGCACCGGCGATGTTGGTAAGCTTGATCGCTTTAATAAAGCCTGTATTTGGAATATGCGGCCCACGACACAGGTCGGTAAAGCCACCCTGTGTATAAAAGGTTATTTCGCCATCCTTTAAGCCATTAAGCAAATCAAGTTTGTATTCATCCGCTTTTTTTTCAAAATAATCTATGGCCTGCTGCTTTGGTATTTCCTGGCGCTGGTAATTATTATTTTGTTTGGCAAGCTCCTGCATTTTCACTTCAAGTTTACGAAGATCGTCTTCTGTAAGCTGCCGGTCGCCCAGATCCATATCGTAGTAAAATCCTTTTTCAACTGCCGGGCCAACCCAAAATTTGACACCTGGAAACATTGACTCAACAGCTTCCGCCATCAGGTGCGCTGAGGAATGCCAGAATGTTGATTTAGCCGCAGCATCATCCCATGTTAATAATTTCAAGGTAGCATCGTGGGTTATGGGACGACTTGCATCCCACACTTCTCCGTTTACGTTCGCTGCTAAAACTTTTCTTGCTAAACCTTCTGAAATTGATTTGGCAATATCAAGTGAGGAGGATTTCTCAGGATATTCTTTTATTGCACCATCTGGTAATGTAATTTTGATCATATCTATAGGTCTCCGATTTAAGGAGGGCAAAATTAACGAACTATTGGCAGATAAATGGGCCGGTAGCACGAAATTGCATTTTAGTACACTAATTTTTTGATTGTAACTTACATCTATGAGAGCGGTAATATTTTTAATGGCTTTTTTATTTACCTCGTATGCGCAGGCCCAGGATCTGACAGGTATTTGGCGAGGCAGTTTTGTTTCATCATCTGATCGTTTGCAGGGATTTGGAATGGCAAGCGATCGTTATAAGCTGGAAGTTCAGATAGACCAGCATGATAAGGCTTTTAACTCGGTTACCTACTCTTACAAAACAACTTTGTTCTATGGAAAAGCTACCGCCAACGGAACCATTAACCCTAAAACAGGCAAAGTTTGGCTGGAAGAAACAAAGATTGTAGAGCTTAAAATGCAGTTTGGTTCAGCCTGCATCATGACCTACAAACTGCAGTACTCGAAAAATGAT
>CAXTDO010000905.1:450-2560 GCA_964242315.1 uncultured Flavihumibacter sp. | reverse complement strand
ACTTTTTCGGTGTTGTACGACCTGAAAGTTCCCATAGACAACCTTCTTCGAAAGATCAACGAACTACTAGATTTCAATTTTATTTATGAGCAATTAGTTGACAAATATTGTTCGAATAATGGGCGTACGGCAGAAAGCCCTGTACGTATGTTCAAATAGCTGTTATTGAGAACAATATACACTGTTTCGGATATGGATGTTGTTGAGTTTTCCAGGTATGATATGTCCTTCAAATATTTCCTTTAGATGTCGCCAGAGCAGGAAGTTATCGACGCCAGTTCATTGACAAAGTTCCGGAAGTTGCGCTTGAAGGATGCCGACTTGTTGAACCTATTGATTGGTAAAACTGTTTCGATAGCCATTGAAAAGGGTATTATCCGCTCCAGGTCCATCATTGTTGATGCTACTCATTCTTTTTCGAGATTCAATCCATATTCAGCATTGGAGGTATTGAGGGAACGTTCAAAACAGCTTCGGAAAGCGATTTACGCTATAGCCGAGGACATGAAAGGCAACATGGCGAAAAAGAATGACTCAGATGAGGTGGAAAAAGAACTGGCTTATTGTAAAGTACTTGAAAAGTATATTGAATCGGATCAAACGTTAAGCCTGATCCCTGCAGTGAAAGAAAAGCTGAACCTGTTAAAGGAGACCGTCGAAGATACGCAGGAAAACTACACGCTCTCTAAGCCATGGATGCCAAAACCGGCCATAAATCAGCCGACAGATCATTCTTTGGTTACAAAACCCACCTGGCAATGACCGAAGAACGAATCATTACAGCTGCGGTAGTAACCTCGGGAGAAAAAGGGGACGGCCCGGAACTTCCGAAACTTGTGGAGATCAGCCAAAACAACGGCATTGATGTAAATACCATCATCGGCGATGCGGCATATTCAGGCAAAGAGAACCTTGCCTTAACGGCCGAGCAGGATATACAGGTTGTGGCCCGGCTAAACCCCACCATAACGCAGGGCTTCAGAAAGGAAGAAGACAGGTTTGATTACAATAAGGATGCTGTATGTTCGTTTGCCCGGCAGGACATTTAGCCATACGAAAATCAAGACAGGGAAAAAAGAACGTTGGAACAAATCAGACGGATACCTATTACTTTGACGTTGAAAAATGTAAGGTCTGTCCATTAAGGGACAACTGCTATAAATCCGGTGCAAAGAACGAGAGCTATTCGATAAGCATAAAATCAGAACTTCACCAACAGCAGATGGCTTTTCAGGAAACGGCAGCTTATAAAGACAAGGCCAGGCACCGGTACAAGATCGAGGCAAAAAACAGTGAGTTGAAAAACGTCCACGGTTATGACCGGGCAGTAGCATATGGAATCGAAAATATGCAAATGCAAGGAGCGTTGGCGATCTTTACGGTTAATCTGAAAAGAATCATCAAACTAACCGTCTGATCGAAAAAAAAACTTAAAAGAACGGCTAAAACACCTGCTTTTTTCAGTTTTCAACCACCAGTTCGTCCACTAATATAACTCCCGATCAGTCTACAAAAAAAGCGATCAGGTAAAACTATGCTTTACATGATCGCTTTAAAATGTTAACTCCCGGTAAAGAGGCACTTTTTCAGTGCCCTCCTGTAAAGCGGCCCTTTAAATATTATTAGTCAAAAGCTTATCCGTTTATCCAGCTGAATTTATATTCCAGCATTGGGTTTTTCATCCGTTCTGCAACCCGCAGTAAACGGTTTGGTAAATTCATGATGTAATCACGCGCTTTTTCACCGTTTGCTTCCAGCCCGGTGGCGCTTTCAATATGCCAGTCTTCTATCAGTTCTTTTAAGATATCAACATAGTCCAGGGCGGTATAAATACCCAGGCGCTCGGCAGCATCGGTAAAGTGGCCGAAGGTTTGGCCTATTTTTAAACCTACTTCGCGCAGGAAGTGAGCCGGCATTACAATTTTTTTACGCATCATGTCCTCAAAGGCCAGCATGGCCTCATTAGGGTCTACTTCAAATATTTTTTCGATAAAGTATTTATAGGCTTTAGCGAGGCGGGCATCATCTCCGGCAATAACACCGCCCATTTTAGACAATAGCGTATCGACATCTTTTTTAGCCTGGGATGCCACCCTGCTGTTATATACGT
>CAXTDO010000905.1:0-440 GCA_964242315.1 uncultured Flavihumibacter sp. | reverse complement strand
GAAAAGACGTGTATATAAAATTGCGGTATGGATCACGGCCGGTGCCAATATCGAAGCCATCTGCTATCAGGTACTGGGTGCTTACCTCCATCATCCGCATGTTTACGCGGCCAGACAGATAAAGGTATTTATTTAACAGATCGCCGTGGCGGTTTTCCTCGGCAGTCCAATGGCGGGTCCATTTCATCCAGCCACCTTCTTCGTTTTGCGATACACCTTCAACCATTGTTAACCATGATTCGTAAGTCGGCAAAGCCTCTTCAGTAATGGTATCGCCGATAAGTACTGCAATTAAATCATAAGAAAGGCCCTTGGCACTTTCCTGAAGTTCTTTTATCTCGCTGAAAAACGTCGATCGGGATGCATCAGGCAAAAAGTCCGACGGCTGCCATATAGTATCGATAGGTTTGAGGTATTCAAACATTTTTTCAAGCATATAC
>CAXTDO010000904.1:0-2563 GCA_964242315.1 uncultured Flavihumibacter sp. | reverse complement strand
CTTCTAGCTATATCAACGAAGATTATCTCGACTACATATCGCTATTCTACGAGGGCAGTATTTCTAAAGGCGATAGGGCATTTTTGTTAAATGTAAAAAGTCAAACAATATCAGAATATGATGTGAAGCTTACTAAGGTAGAAAACCTGATCCGAAAGATCCGCCCAACAGATTTTCAATTTGGGTATACCTTAAATTATGATTTCGTAGATTATCTCCTTGTCAATGATGGGTATCAATCGCAAAAAGATTCATTGCTAAATCAGTTGACAGAAGGGAATATAGAAGGCTTGTCTTTTATCGATGGGTTTATCAATAATGGCACAAATGTCGAATTATTTATCAATGAGTTAGCAAAAAAATGGACTGGCTTTTGGAAATTCATTGTCGAGGAATCACTTTATCCTGCTGAGAAAGTCTATGAATATTATGTTTTATTGATAAGGAATGTAGATACTGAGGATTTAAAACATCAATCTGAAGATTCCGACTTGGTAAAAAGAATTACGGATGATCGTAACTTTTTGACTTTGTCACCTGATACTGAACTACTCCAAAATGTAATTGGTGCTTTTAATATCAAATTTACTTATGTGCCATTAGAAAAAAGTAATCCCAAAATGGCTGATTTTGTTTACAAGGGTAAATTTTATGCATTAAATATCGAAATGGTAACAGAGGTAATCAAATATGCCGGCACCTTTACTCAGCAAGATTTTGATCAGCAAAATTACCAGGCGATTATGGATGCGGGTGTGCCTGAACTGTTAACTTACGTGGATGAGATGATCAATAACTACATGGAGCAGGTTTATTTTAGATTGCCAAATAATAAAACAGAAACTGTCGAAGGATTTATTGCGCTTTTAGATCATGATAAAATAAATACAGCCAACCTGGTTAAACTAATCGCGACAATTGAAACTAAAATTACAGACCTTTCTGAGGTAAACGCTACCATAACAGATGATTTGCTTTTTGAATATAATAAGATCGATGCTAGCTGGCTTAACCTTGCAAATTATTATTATCGGAAAGATGAAAAGTTTGAAAAGGGCGGCATCAAATTTTTAAATAATGAGGAAAATGCAACTTTACTTCATAATGAAGATATAGATTTTGAAGAACTTCTAAGTGACGATGAGAACATCAAAAAATTCACTGCAGCAATTATTCATGAAGAACGGATAGAGAACGAGAAATTTAGACTGCTCATTAAAAAATTCCCGACTGACTTCTCTGTTGTCGAATTAGAGAGTGTAAGCAGTGCACGAATGAAAGTGGTTATCCAGGAGGATTTGTTAGATAACGATTCGGCTAATTATATAAAATTAAAAGAGGTGTTCAGCCCACTTCATCTTTCTTACCTGGATAAGGCGGTAAATGATGTGGTGGATTTCTTAGAAGACTACAATCTTGACGGTGATGACATCAAATATATCATCAACTCAAATGTATATTCTAAAGAGCAGAAAAGCATTATAGTAAATAAAATTGATCCAGATGTAATCTTAGCGACGCCGGCTACCTTATTACAAATAAGCAAATTCATCCTCGCTAATTTTCCATTTCAAGTTCCAAAATTGATCCTCATTGGAGCTTTACAACAAGGGTTACCAATTAATGGCCGTGTACAATTATTCAATATGCATTATACGATATTTAGTCCGCCCGATATTCCAATAATCTTTCAAACTTTCCCACCTGAATACAGCGATATTGGCAGACTTACCTACAGTCCAGTTATTCCTAAAGATGGAGAAAATGAATTTTTAGCCAAAAATTTATATGCTAAGAGTTTCATAGCAAATTATAAAGAGGATAAAAGAGGGATACGTATCATTAACTTTAAAAAGCCTAAATAAGTTACCAATTTCCATCCTGAGTTACTTTCCTGAAAAATAGTAGTCACCATCAGCTAACAGTAGTTGTGGTACCAGCTGCATTGTTGTATGCTAAACCACATGTAAGGCATACTTAGTATCCTACCAGATCTCGCTTAGCTCATTTCGAGACGACCCTGCATCCTGATCCGGGAATCATTCCTTGAACAAATTCTTAAGGCTTTTTTGTCCAATTGAGGGCACTTATTGAAAAATTGGAGGATCTTAATTAATATTTTTAGTCGAAACGGGTAAAAAGCGCAGCTAAGGTCTTGCCGTATTCCTTTTTTGGAGTATGCCAAAAGACTACGGCATAATGGCCTGGCTCGTACCTCAACAACCCACCCTTCGGGACTTATTCCGTTTCCTTCTGGCTATGAGCCGGCACTTCCTATGGCTTTCTTTTTTCCCTTTTTCTTTTAAAAATAATCAAGAAAAGCAAAGCGAGACAAGGAAAGCAAAACAGATTTATTCATTTATTAAAAAACAAAATTATGTTATTCACAGGAAGAATTACCGCAGACGCTCAAACAAGGACAGTTTCAGGCGACAAACAAGTGACCAACTTTACCGTGGCCCTGAACCAACGGTACAAGACCAAAGCGGGTGAAAAAAAGGAAAAAACCGCATTCGTAAACTGCTCATACTGGGTAAACCCCGGGTTGGCAGTTTACCTGACC
>CAXTDO010000903.1:0-2565 GCA_964242315.1 uncultured Flavihumibacter sp. | reverse complement strand
AGGCATGGCTCTCGAATGCAATGGTAGTTGGTGTTCCATGGGAAAGGTTGTATTTATTTGTGAAGGCGATACGGAAAAGCGAATAGTTGAATCACCTGCTTTCATAGAATTTTTAAATTCAGTTGAAGTCAGTCTTACACAAGTTATTAATGCAACAGGAAATGGTAATCTTCTTCCGAAAAATATCATCCCTTTTGCCCGGATACTTTCAGACGGTGGCGCCGAAAAAGTTATTATCTTAACAGATTTAGACGAAGACAAATGTATTACCACTACTAAGAATCGAATCGATCCTAATAACAATTATATAACTATTGTTTCCGTAAGAAGTATAGAAGCATGGTTTTTAGCAGACTCTTTAACCTTGTCTACTTTGTTCAAGAAAAAATATACGTTTGAATTTCCGGAAAATGAGAAAGACCCTCCAGAAGATTTAAATAAACTGCTCATTCAACAAACACGCAGAGGCATTGGACTAAGTAAACCAGGTTTTGCTCAAAGAATGATTAATAATGGTTTTGCAATAACGAATGCAGCGGCACATGATAATTGTAACAGTGCAGCATACTTTGTTAAGATATTAAAATCACTTGCAAAATGAGTTAACTGATAAATAGTTTCCTTTGCAATGCAAAAATGTCAGGATGATGGGACTGTGAATTTAGAGTTTCTCGAATCCAGTCCATTCCTTTCATTAACAAAATCAATTATAAAGCAATAATTTTTCCCCTATTTTTGTCCACAATTAATTCAATACAACATGTCTGTTTTAGTAAACAAGGATTCAAAAATTCTGGTGCAGGGATTTACAGGCACGGAAGGAACATTTCATGCCACCCAAATGATTGATTATGGCACCAACGTAGTAGGTGGTGTTACGCCGGGTAAAGGCGGAACCACACATCTCGACAGGCCTGTTTTTAATACCGTTGCGGACTGCGTTAAAACTACCGGGGCAAATGTTTCCATCATATTCGTACCACCTTCATTTGCAGCAGACGCTATCATGGAATCTGCCGACGCAGGCGTTGACCTGATTGTTTGCATCACAGAAGGCATACCGGTACAGGACATGGTAAATGCTAAAAATTATTTACAGGGGAAAAAGGTCAGGCTTGTCGGACCAAACTGTCCGGGTGTGATTACCGCCGGAGAATGTAAGGTGGGTATTATGCCGGGCTTTGTTTTTATCCCCGGAAGAATAGGAATCGTTTCTAAATCGGGTACTTTAACTTATGAAGCTGCTGATCAGGTGGCCAAGGCGGGACTGGGTATTTCAACGGCCATAGGCATCGGCGGAGACCCGATAATCGGAACTCCTACAAAAGACGCGGTTGAATTATTAATGAATGATCCTGAAACGGACGGTATAGTAATGATCGGTGAAATTGGCGGTAACATGGAAGCCGAGGCAGCCAACTGGATAAAAGCAAACGGAACAAAGCCGGTGGTAGGATTTATTGCCGGTCAGACAGCTCCTGCAGGTCGTAGGATGGGGCACGCAGGCGCAATAGTGGGCGGTGCTGATGATACCGCCGCCGCTAAAATGAAGATCATGACAGAATGCGGTATTTATGTGGTTCAAAGTCCGGCAGACATTGGAAAGAAGATGGCGGAGGTGATGAAGAAATAACTTTCAGCTTTAAATAAACTTAAAGAGCAGCGGTTATGCTGCTTTTTTTATTATAGTTTTAAATTAATCAGACAACGTTGTTGTCTTAAGTAAAAAATATTCAATATTCAACTTTCAATATTCAATTCTCAATGAAGCGCTTTCAATAAAAAACATATTGAATATTGAATATTAATAGTTGAATATTACAGTTTGGGGCATCTTTAATTCAACGACATCTGTTAATTAACGCCCACAAAAAAAGCTCCCTGGACCCGGGAGCTTTTTGCCTATGAAACCAACTGTGAAACCATCTTAATACCTGTTGGGATAACCATTCCTGTTATCATAATTATTTGATCTTCCGGAACGGTCATGATCGTCATTTCTTCCATAATTACGATCGTCGCCTCTTCCGTAACGGCCCATTTGTTGTTCGGCAACGGAAAGCTCACCGGAACGGTTGATCAATACATTTACAACGTAATTAGGTTTTAAAAATACTGTTGAAGAATACAGCAGGCGATCACTTTTAAACCATCCTCTTCTTACCTGGTACACCTTTACCCAGTGACGGCCAACTGATAAATCATTTAGCGCCAGCGAACCTCCAACGCCATCATAATGCCGGCCATCTATAACAATACGAAGGGTAGTATTTTCAAGATTGGTAATTACCAGCCTGCTTGGAAAATTACCGGCATATAAAGAAACACTTAAAAAAACAAAAGCTAAAAAAGTAGTAATCGTTTTCATCTGTAATTTTTTTGCGGTTTATAATGTTGTTACTTACAATAATAGATGCTGCAATTATTTAAAAGTTTATCGGATGATGGAATGCTAACAGCTAATTAAAAGTTAAATGGAATTACGTCACAGTAGCGCTATCTCTGTAGTGTTTTTTTAACCACGGAGGAAAAGCCGAGGTAGCACGGAGGTCCACGGAGGAGCTT
>CAXTDO010000902.1:0-2573 GCA_964242315.1 uncultured Flavihumibacter sp. | reverse complement strand
CCATCATCCGACACGGTTTCAAAAGTATAGTCGCCCGGGGCAGGTATGTTGATGTAGCCTTCCCACACAAAACCAAAATGGTCGTTCATGCCTGCAGGCCGTACGCTGATGTCGGCATTGGGACTGTTGCCGGTTTTAACCGGAGTAAGGGTATTAAAATCGGGTAAGCTATTAAAGCTGCCTTCGTAATATTTATAGTTGATGCCGTTCGTTGGATGACTGACAAATGTTGTAAATGCCGAATCAGGAATGGGCTGCATAGGGATGCCCGGTCCGCTCCAGTAAACCTGCATCGATTGCCCGCCATCTTTTTCGAAGAACGTTATCGCAATGGGATATGAACCTGCAGCAGGTACAGAAACATTTCCTGATACCGAAGTAGGAGCGTGTAACCCGTCATTGTTTACCGTAGGCGTAGCAGAAGGAACATACAACGAATTAAAATACAATTTGCTTCCATCGTCGGATATGGTTGTAAAGGTATAATTACCCGGTGTTGGAATTTTGATGGCGCCTTCCCATACAAAAGCAAAACTATCATCACGGCCAGGTGTTCTTACGCTTATATCAACATTGGCACTGGTACCCGTTTTTACAGGAGTGAGTGTGCTGAAATCCGGAAGGGTATTCCACGTGCCTTCATAGTATTTATAGTTCAGTCCGCCTGTACCGGGATTGGTTGCACCTGGTATAAATGCAGTATTGGGGATAGGTTGCCTCGTTATGCCAGGACCCGACCAGAAGGCCTGCATTGACTCGCCGCCATCTTTTTCAAAGAAGGTGAAAGTGATGGGATAAATACCCGCGGCCGGAATATTTACAGTACCTGTGGCAGGTGTGGCAGCATGTATGCCGTCGTTATTTACAAGGGCAATTGAATCGGCTGAATAAAAAGTATTGAAATATAATTTGCTTCCATCATCTGAAACCGTTTCAAATGTATAGATTCCCGGGGTAGTAATATTGATATAACCCCGCCAGATGAAAGCAAAGTTATCATTCCTTCCGGGTGTTCTTACATTGATATCGATATTAGGACTATTGCCTGATTTTACGGGCGTAAGATTATTAAAATTCGGAAGGGTATTCCATATGCCTTCATAATATTTGTAATATAGTCCGCTTAAGAGACCGTCTTCTAACAGGTAAGCGAAAATTTTACTACTGCTGGTATAAAGCCTGCCATTTCTTATAATCAGCCTGAGGGTGCCATACTGGCTGAATGAACCTGCATTCCATGGATATGAATTATCAAGAGATCCATCTGCATTGTAACGGGCGAATAATGCACTTCCACCAACAACAATTTTCCCATTGCCCTGAATAGCTACCCCTGCCGGATACGAATATGGGAATTCTCCATAAGCGCTTCCAAAATCAGTAACTACCTTGCCATCGTCGCTAAAGGTATTATCCAAAGACCCATTAATATTATAACGGGCAATTGCAAAATGAATATTTTTGTTAGCGTTTACCACAGTGTTTCCGGCAGTTATTATTTTGCCGTCTGCCTGTATGGCAATGGATCTCGCCTGGTCACTGCCGCCCATATCAGTGACTACAGAACCGAACTGTCCGAAGGAAGAGTCAGGCGAGCCATTTGAAGTATAACGCGAGACAACAAAATCATCGCCGGTGTTTCCACCATAACCGGCAGCTACAATTTTATCGTCTGGTTGTACCGATATAGTATTAATAGTTCCGAATACTCTGAAGCCCGCGCCAAAACTATTATCCTGGGTGCCATTTGTATTAAACCGCCTCATACCTCTTTGTCCGGACACTACTATCTTGCCATCACTTTGAAGAACCATGTAATGAAATCCGCCGGTAGTAGTAAGATTACCCGGTGTTATAGAAATTCCGTTTCCATTGAAAGTATTATCGGCCGATCCGTCCGGGTTAAACCTGGCAACTACCAGCGACAAGGTACCAGGTGATGCAAAGCCCTGCCCGGCTACCACTATCTTTCCATCACTCTGGATGGCAACATCCTGTGCGCTTTCATTACCTGTGCCATAATCCGGAATGATCTGGCCGTTACCATTAAAACTGTTATCCGGCGATCCATCGGGGTTATATCGTGCAATCAGAAAATCGCCCTTACCTTTTTCATTGGTAACGCCTACCGCTACAATTTTGCCATTGCTTTGGATAGCGGTATTGAAGAATTCAGCGAATGCAAATGCTGATGATCCTGGAGGAATCAGATGAGTGACCGATCCTCCATTGCCAAAGCTCAGGTCGGGCTTACCGGTTTGGGCATAACTAAAAATTGCAAAGCATAACGCAGCAACAATTAAGGAAATTTTTTTCATGACAAGGCATTTTGAATCGTTAAGGCGAAGTTTGCAGGGGCAGGGCATTAGAAAGCAGCTATCCGCAGGATTGGAAGAATGATATGCATAATTAATAAAGAATTATAATAAATGCAAGTTCTTCGCTAAACCAGTGTTGAGTAAGTATGATATAACATATTGTAAGTGTTTTTTAACCACGGAGAGCACAGAGGAGGAAACACAGAGGGAGCAGAGGGTTTTCTCTGCGCCCTCTGTGTTTCCTCCTCTGTGCTC
>CAXTDO010000901.1:0-2587 GCA_964242315.1 uncultured Flavihumibacter sp. | reverse complement strand
CACTGGATGTTTTTCCATGTCATGGTATTGGTGGAATGGTAGGGATGTTGATGACCGGCATTTTTGCTACTACCGCCGTTAACAGCGCGGGAGCTAACGGTGCGCTTTATGGAAATTGGGCTTTCTTTTTTACCCAGTTAAAAGGTATGCTCATTGTGGTAGCATATAGCTTTACTGTTTCTTATGGCATCTTCAAATTAATCAATCTTATTCAGCCAATCCGCGTAAGCTCAGAAGAGGAAGCCATTGGCCTGGATGCATCACAACATAACGAAAACTATTTACAGGGAACAATGGTAGTAAATAAGAATGGCGTTGAAGAACACATGATGCCCAACCTATAAAATAATAATCAATTAAAGGGGAACTGGTAATAGTTCCCCTTTTTCATGTTCTTTTCATAACCCAAAAACAACTATCTAAATCCTTAAAAACCCCCTTGCACTAATGTGTACAGTTATGTATGCCCTTATGGCAAATGCACAAACTGATTCCACCCCGCCAGCACCTGCCCTGTCAGTTACCGGCTCCGCCGATCTTTACTACCGGTACGACTTTGCTGAAAAAGGCAACAGCTTTACAAGTTTCACTAATTCTCACAACAGGTTTGAATTAGGAATGGCCACTGTTAAACTGGAACATAAAACCGCCAAACTGGATATGGTAGCTGATTTAGGCTTTGGAAGAAGAGCACGTGAATTCAGTTACACCGATGATAATGGCAATGGCCGTGATGTTGTTTTCAGTGCTATCAAACAACTCTATATCAGTTATGCTCCCGCTTCATGGGTTAAATTTACAGCAGGAACCTGGGCTACCCATGTGGGTTATGAACTGGTAGATGCTTACGCCAATCGCAACTACAGCATGTCTTACATGTTCACAAATGGCCCGTTCTCTCATACCGGTTTTAAAGTAGACCTTACAAAAGGCAAAAGCGGCGTGATGCTGGGCATCGCAAATCCTACCGATTATAAATATGTGCCTGCCGGCGCCCTGAATAAAAAATTCTTTCTTGCCCAGTACAGCCTTGCAGCAAGTGATAATTTCAAACTTTACCTCAACTATGTTGGCGGACAGGCAATTGATACTTCTAAATCGAGCCAGTTTGATCTGGTGTTAACTGCCAGGCTGGGCAGTAAATTCAGCATCGGGTACAATGGCACCGTTAATAGCACTAAAACAAGATCATCCGGAAGGTTTAATGATGCCAAGAACTGGTGGGGATCTGCCTTGTATCTCAACCTTGATCCCTCAAGCTCTTTTGGCCTCACTTTAAGAGGTGAATACTTTTCTGATAAAGACCGGCTTAAAGTGTACGCTCCCTATAATACAGGAGGCACCATTTTCGCAACAACTTTATCTGCCAACATTAAAGTCAGTTCCTTCACGCTCATACCCGAGTTTCGGGTAGATACTGCCAGCGAAGATATTTTTGTTAAAAGCAATAACAGCGGCACTTCATCAGCAGGCAGCTTTTTGATAGCGGCTATTTACACTTTTTAAGTGTTTTTTTGAACCACAGAGTCCTTCGTGAATTTGCAATTCAAACGTCAGCATTAGATAAATTTTGCAAAAAAAGTGAAATTTGTATTGTACTGATTATCAATTGCAAACAATGTATTTATATAGGAGAAAAGCCGGAGGTTAGGAAAGAGGTTACACAGAGAGAATCCTCTGTGTAACCTCTTTCCTAACCTCCGGCTTTTCTCTGTGGTTCAAAAAAAATCATGCTGAGTTTCGACCAGCATTAATAATACCAAACGAACAACGAATCACCAGTTTCTCATACACTTCTTTAATGGGATCATTAACCAGGTCTTCCTCCATCCCCCTGATACGTGCAATTGCAAATTGCTGGATGGTAGTTAACGGTAACACGATCCTCTCGCGCATCTGAACAGACAATTGCTCAACAGGATAATCCGCCATCAATTCGGTTTTACCTGAAAGCATGAAAATATATTTTTGAGTAAGCTCATACTCATTGTAAATCATATTCCAGATCTCGCCATACTTGGGATGGTTCGACAAAAATTCTGTAAGAGGAAAAAAACATTTCTTCATAGCCATCTCACAGTTATCGATAAGCGTTTTAAAAAACATGGAATGTTGATACAGTTCTTTTATCTCATTCAACCGGCCTTTCTTTTCTAATTCCTGCAAAGCCACTCCAACACCATAATAACCGGTAACATTTTGTTTTAGCTGGCTCCAGGCTCCTACGAAAGGAATGGCCCTCAGGTCTTTCAAAGTCATTTTAGAACCGCCACCGCGCTTGGCAGGCCTGCTGCCAATATTGGTTTCACTGTAAAAATTCAGTGGACTTACATGCATCAGGTATTCCATAAAGTCGGGATGATTTTTTAAAGCGCTATAGGCTTTAAAACTTTCCTCTGCCAGTTCCTGTATCAAACTTTCTTCATTGGACTGCAGCGTTACATATCGTGTGGAAAAGAGATCATTAGAAATACCGGCATTCAGCAATTGTTCGATATTGTATTGAGCAGAATCGATGGTGCCGAAATTAGAACTCACTGTTTGTCCCTGAATGGTTAATTGTATTTCTTTATTAGAAATATTTTTA
>CAXTDO010000900.1:598-2596 GCA_964242315.1 uncultured Flavihumibacter sp. | reverse complement strand
AAGCAACAATTTCTTTCCTTCCACCAGTGACATTGCATTATCACTCGGTTATAAAATGAATGACAAAAGCATCGTTGGCATTGGAAGCTCTTATAAAATGGGATGGGGTAAAGACATCAGGCATATCTCTATCACGCATCAGGGCATCGGACTGCGATCATTTCTGGATGTAAAGATCAAAGGAAGTTTTTGGGTGTCCGGCGGAGCTGAGATGAATTACAGGAGCCAATTCGGCAATTTTGAAATGCTGCAAGACTATAGTCCGTGGCAAAAAAGTGCCCTGCTTGGAATTAGTAAAAAATATAAGGCAACTAAAAACATAAAAGGTAACATGCAATTAATGTACGACTGTTTATACAAGCAGCAGGTTCCGAGAACTCAACCGGTAGTGTTTAGAATCGGGTATGTCTGGTAACATGAAAGGATAACGCTTTAAGCAAGCATCTGACCGCTTAGTATAGTAACTCACCAAGTATTATATATTAATTAAAAAAAATATAACAGTAGGGCGCTTATCTTAAAAAAAAGATATAAATTCAGTTACTTATAATTGTAACCTTAACGAAGTGAGTATATGAATGAACTGCTTCAAAAATTAAATTTAATATATCCGGTATCTCCGGCCCTTCATGAACATCTGTTGGAAAAAACTAAGGTGGTACTACTTCCAAAAAAAGCATTCCTGCTTAAAGAAGGGAAAATTTGTAAAAACATTTATTATATCAACAAGGGATTGGCAAGGTGTTTTTATATTAAAGAAGACAAGGAAGTATCGTCATGGTTTATGAAAGAAGGAGATCACATCATTTCCGTGGAAAGCTTCTTCAGGCAGCAACCCAGCTATGAAAACATTCAGGCTATTGAAGATTGCGAATTGTTTTCCCTTTCATATGAAGAGCTGCATGTTCTTTATTATAAATTCCCTGAGTTTAATTTTATAGCAAGAGTACTTACCGAAAAGTATTATACCCTGAGTGAGCAACGGCTCTTTTCGTTAAGAATGCAGCGTGCATCTGAGCGTTATGCACATCTGATGAATCATTTTCCTGAAATTATTCAAAGGGTTCCCTCTACTTTCATTGCTTCTTATCTGGGCATTACTCTTGAAACGCTTAGTCGCATTAGACACGTTTGATAAAGATCGCGATTTTACAAGGTTAGCTATTACAACCAAATAGTCAATTGATGTCAGCGATTTTAAGATCACTTGCAGAATTTCAATATATATACTAAATTTAACCCTGAAATCATTTCGCTACGAACCATTAAACCTGTTTTCATGAAGACATTAATGAATGTAATCACTCCTGACGGAAACTTATTTCTGTTTGCCTTCAATCCTCCATTTAAATAAGTTAAGCCAAACAGCTATTTTCAGAAAGATATTGTCTGGTAACTTATACAACAAAGTGTCCACGACAAAGTAATCACATTCATTAAGTCATGTATGCAAACTGAACTCTTACCCGATAACATACCACATTTTCCTCCTGTTCATAATGCCCTTGACAGAATTAACAAGACCGAAAAAACAAACGGGTTTTTTTATATTGGTAAAAACAATACGAAAATCGATTTTCTTATTAATACGTTCGATAGCGGATTTGCGGCTGATAATGCCTTAAGTGCTATCTCAATTCTTAAAAGAATCAAGGACAAAAGTGATATTCCCGATATCATAATTATAGATGCAATTTTAGAAGAACCTTCATTAAAAGAATTTGACGGGTATCTTTCTTCAAGCGCATGGTTTATACGTGTTCCCTGCGTTATGGATGCTGCAGGTAAGCCAGAGGAAGAAGTGGCAAAATGCCGAAAAGCCATTTCATTGGACGAATTGATAGACCTGGGAAATATGGATAGTGAAAAGCTATTGTTGAAAGTTGACTTTTTGAAAAAAATTAAAATGCAGCCCCGGCATCCTCTGCCTGGAAAACAGATTTACACTTCGTCTTTGAATACTGTCTGGGCGCCAAAAGATATTTTTAAAAGAGCTTT
>CAXTDO010000900.1:0-588 GCA_964242315.1 uncultured Flavihumibacter sp. | reverse complement strand
GCTTTTGACGTTACCGTGGCCTCAATTACCATTCTGGCTTTAAGCCCATTGCTTCTTTTAATAGCATTAGCTATTAAGATTGAATCTGGCAGTCCGGTTCTCTATATTTCAAAAAGAGCGGGCCGCGGTTATCGGATTTTCGACTTTTATAAGTTTCGGACCATGGTAGTGGATGCGGACAAAAAGATCGATCAGGTGTTACATCTCAATCAATATACTAATGCTTCCGATAAGAAGCCGCTGTTTTTTAAAGCACCTAACGATCCCAGGGTTACTAAAGTGGGGGCTTTTTTAAGAAATACCAGTCTTGACGAGTTGCCTCAATTCTTTAACGTAATAAAAGGAGACATGTCTCTTGTGGGCAACCGCCCGTTGCCTTTATATGAAGCGGCAAGTTTAACCACAGATGAGCTTGCAGCAAGATTCATGGCGCCGGTAGGCATTACCGGCCTGTGGCAGATCAAGAAAAGAGGACATAAAGTTATGTCGGTAGAGGAAAGAATAAACCTGGATATAGCATACGTAGATAAAAATAATTTTATGTACGATCTGTGGATAATGGCTAACACGCCCTCTGCCCTGATTCAA
>CAXTDO010000899.1:0-2598 GCA_964242315.1 uncultured Flavihumibacter sp. | reverse complement strand
TGTTTATTCAGAACATAACATGAAATACATTGCAGATAAATTTACCGAGAAAATTTTTACTGAGAAAATTTTAACCGTTTTACATGCCATTGCAAAGGCTTAATGATTTTAAACTGCCTGCTGGCTTCAGAGGCCGCCCGGGATGGTATGTTCAATGGTGGTGGATCGTTGAGTCGTTGTTTTTTCATACTTCACCACAATTTATGTATGGATGGCGAAGATTTCTTTTACGATGCTTTGGGGCAAAAGTTGGGCGTAAAGTGATTCTCCGGTCATCTGTCAAAACGCAATTTCCCTGGAAAGTTACTATCGGTGATTATAGCTGGATAGGAGATGATGTAGTGATTTATAGTCTGGGTGAAATTGTAATTGGTAAAAATGTTGTTATATCACAAAGAAGTTATTTGTGTGCAGGTTCTCATAATTATCAGCAACCCGACTTTCCGATTACCAATCCCCCCATTACTATTGAAGACGAATGCTGGCTGGCAACTGATGTGTATGTAGCACCTGGTGTATCAATAGGAGGGGGCACTGTAATAGGTGCCCGTTCTTCTGTGTATAAATCACTCCCTCCCGGTAAAGTTTGTGTCGGTAATCCTGCCGTTTGTATCAAGGACAGAAATTTATAATACTTCTTAAACTACAAACAATCAGGGCTGCATCGTTTCAAAAATAGGATACCTGATGTGTTTTTCACTCTCGATTTATGCAGGATAATGAATACAGGAAGCATTAATGGCTATTCTCATCGTGAAACTTTGCTTGGATTAGTAATTCTCACATGCTACTGCTTAACCAAGTGAATTTAATAATTGATGAAATGTTATGTGAATCTATTTCCATTTTCCTACATATCGCCTGACGGTGACTTAATCAGCTTATTAAATACAGCTTCCTTGATAATTAAAATACTTTTCGTAGATTGTCTTAGTGCCATACACTTGCGTAATTATACTATAATTTGGTGTAATGGACAAAAGTGATGCTATTTTAGAGAAGTTTAGTTGAAGTGGACAAAAGTGATGCTATTTTATTTTTTAATATGATTGGATATAAGTAATTCTTTTTCACCTTCGCTGTTACTAAGTGAAACGGAAGCGGGCTCTGCTGGAGAGCAACCCGCCAGGGATAAGCTTAGTGGCTGACGAGCAGTATAAGTTGAAAGGGATTGTGTAAGCAGTCCCTTTTATATTGTTCAGAAGCCCTTCATACCTTAAAAAACTCATCTATAAACTTCTTCTTTCTTGCCAGGCTCAGGCCGTTATGGTTTCTCAACTTATTTTTCAAATCCGAAAAGCTGCCATCCAAAGCATTCGTTGTGTTTGGTAGATTCAACTCCTTATACTGCTCAAAAACAAACAGCCAGGGTAGGTTTCGTTTCAGGCTTAGCCAGGCTGAACGCAATCGTTTATGCGTATAATGACTTTTGCTGCTCTGAGTCGATATTGTTCTTTCTTTCAGATAGCTATCCCACTTCACTTGCCAAGCTGTCAATGCTGCTGTAAAGGCAGCTTTATCCAACTTTGTAAGTTGCAGTGCCAATGTGCGCAGTTCAACAGCAGCAGCTGTCTTAGGCTTTCGGGTCAGGTATCTGGTGACAATCTGCACCTGATGAAACTGGCACATCTGAATAGGGATACCTTCCAATAAAGTGAGCAGTCCTTTACGTCCGTCACAAATAATGGCCTGCACCTTTATACCTCTACGAGTAATTTCAGCAATACCGGATAAGTAGAGCTGATTGGTTTCATGTTTGACATACTGTTTAAAAAGAAACATACCTGTGATGCTATCTCTGAAAACCATTACACCGAAGTTTCTGCCAAAGTAGGTCGTATCCATCAGCACGTTAGCCACACTTGCAAAGCTGGTAAGCCGTTCTGTTAGCACCGCATCTATACGGCGCTGAATGGTTCTGGCTGAACAGTTGTACTTAGCGGCAAGTTGCAGGTAAGTTTGCTTGCCTTGCGTGTATTCTTTCCATAATGCAGCTACGTCCCATTTGTCTCTATCCACAAATTGCTTGTGACACAAGTGGCATTTGTAACGTTGAACACCCTTTATGAAGCCACTTTTCTTGATTATTTTTGAGCCGCAATAGAAGCAGATTTTTTACTCATTATCTTAAATACCATCAAACCTATGCCTGTTCTGCTTTCCAGCGTTTTGTAGCATCACTTTTGTCCATTAACTCTATAATTTTTATCTTATTTGCTATAGTTCATGATTTGAAGTGTAAGAAAGCATTTATCAAAAATTTAAATTTATTAAAATATTTTAAATAATTTTTGATTGTTTAGTAATGAAAACTACTATTCATCTTTTGAAGATCACATTTAATATATAAAATTATTACAGTATGTTCTTAGTGCCTATTCAAAAAATGTGAAACTTCTGCGAATCCGCGGCGGCAGATCGAACCACTATTGTGTAGCCTCTGACTACTATTTATATACGCAGGGCGTAAAAAGATGTCAACCGATCTGATTGGTCTGTATTTTTTTGGGTAGACCCTTATTCAAAGATTTTTATTCAGGTAAAATTTTATATAGGCACACATGCTGTTTGTTTTAATGCAAATGAAGAATACTATTC
>CAXTDO010000898.1:0-2607 GCA_964242315.1 uncultured Flavihumibacter sp. | reverse complement strand
TGGCAGTACTTATAGAACGTGCAGGTTTGCTGATCTCCAATTGCACCGGGGTTTCTCATATTGCGGCAGCAGTTAAAACACCAAGCATTGTTATCAGTATGGACGGAGAACCGGATAGATGGGGTCCATTAAATCATATTCTGCACCGAACTATTAATTGGCTAAAGACTGACGACTTTTCATACGTAATGAGGGAACTACAAGACCTCCTTACCAAACAACATGGGAAGCACCAATTCAGGAATGATGTACCTGGCATCATCGCGGCTTCCTGATAACAACTCACGAACAGCAACTAATATTTCTTCCGTATCAATATCTTCAATTTTAAATGTTCTCATGTGATCCTGTACGTACCTGATCACTTCGTTTCTGCTTTCCAGATGCACCGGAATATGAAAGGGAAAAATTTTACCGACAGCCTTCCACGGCGTATGCTGAGGATTTGTTAATGCATACAACACTATCACGGGCGTACCGGTGGCAGCAGCTATATGTATGGTACCGGTATTTACCGAAATTACTAACGGACAATTCTTTATCAGTAATATAAACTCTTGTAATGATAGAAGTCCTGCAAGGTTAAATGCGTATTTACCTGTCTGCGCACTTAACCGCGTAACCAGATCCCTTTCGGAAGATGCCCCGGTAAATAACACCTGGTAGCCAGAATCATCTACAATACTTTTAGCAATTTTTACCCATTGAGGCTCCGGAAATTCCCTTTTCACTTCACTGACACCCGGGTGCAGGATCATCCATGGTTTAGCTGTATCAACTCCCAGCGTTTGCAACTTTTGATATAGTTCTGGCCATTTACTTTCATCAACCTCAAGAGATAATGAAGACTCATTAGTAATCGCACCAACGGAAGCTACCAGATCAAGATCACGCTGTACCTGGTGCCTGATAAATGTATAAGGTTCCTGTTCAGGGGTCCAGGCGGTGAGTAATGCGTAGGGATTTTCACGGCAGTATGCAAGGCGTAGTGGAATTCCTGCCATAAAAGCAATCATGGCAGAAGGAAGCGGATTCTGGCTGTATACCGTAAAAATTACCGCGGCATCGAATTGCTTTGTACGAACCTGTTGTATAATTGCATCAAATGAAGGGGCATCAAAGCTTGCATTGTTTTTCACCCAGGGAAGATCAAAAATGATTATTTCATCAACTTCGGGAATGTAGGAAGCGATGCTTGCTGCCATTGATGATGTCAGTACGGTGATATGACAACCAAATGTTTTTTTTAAAGCCTTTATTGCCGGAGAGGACATTAACAAGTCACCCATGTTATCAGGCCTGATACATAATATTTTCCTGCATTCAGACCATTTACTGCTCATAACACTGAACTTATTATGTTATCAAATATGAGCCGGCTCAGTTATCATAACGCTTTCTATTATTAAATCAGCAGCCTCCAACATATTTTTTACAATAAAGGAAGGCTTTCTCTCATCGGAATCAGTCAACCATTCCGTTTCATTCCCGTTATCAATAAGAATGGACCCGCAGCCTGCCCTGTTCCCTGCTTCAACATCATTAAGAATATCACCGATCATCCATGACTGTGATAGATCAATATCAAAATCAGCCGCTGCCGCTAATAATAAACCAGGCATGGGCTTCCTGCAGGAACAGACGGCATCAAATTTTTTTACAGTGCCGCCCGGGTAATGTGGACAATAATAAAATCCATTTATTGTTATACCATCCACCTGCAAAAGTTGACTGATATGCGCTTCAACAGCAGCAAGATCTTCTTCTGTAAAATAGCCGTGAGCCAGTCCCGACTGATTAGTAATAATGATAAATAAATAACCTTTGTCAGATAATTTCTTCAATCCTTCTATAACTCCATTTTCGAGTACTACCAGGTGGGGATCGGCATTAAAAGGTACATCACGAATTAAAGTTCCGTCCTTATCCAGAAAAATTGCTTTTTGCATGAGAATTATTATTACAATCCCGCCTCTTTTCCTCTTGAAATGTTTTCCTTCATACTAATTACAGACAAAGAGGAGCCGTTCCATAACTGAATCACTTTCTGGGAAGTGACCGGTTTAACAATCTGTTCATATACATTAACAGTCATATCCGCAACCTTAGCCCATGTAAAAAATGTATTAACGCGAAGAAGCGCATTAATTTTCATATCGTTCAATAACGTTTCATCTTGCAGTAATGTAATAATCCTTTCCGATAAAGCCTGTGGATCATTAGGTGGAACCAGAAATCCGGTTTTCCCGTCAACTACACTGAACTTTATTCCGCCTACATTAGTGCCTATGACAGGCGTTCCGCAAGCCATAGATTCTAACGGCGTTATTCCAAACGGCTCATACCATGGCGTAGTGATAAAAATATCCGCAGCAGCATAATAAAATTTAAGAAGATCACGGTTTTTACGCCCTGTAAAAGTGATCATATTTGTAACACCCCTTTCTTTTGCAAGTTGTTGTAATCTGCCAATCTCAGGACAGATTAACGGATCGGGCTGGTCTGATTCGCCACCTACGATTAATAACCTGATCTTAATATCGCTATTTTTAAGTCTTGATAAAGCTTCTATAACATTATCAACCCCTTTGCGCGGAACCATGCTGC
>CAXTDO010000897.1:0-2609 GCA_964242315.1 uncultured Flavihumibacter sp. | reverse complement strand
GAATGGTATGAGAGATGTTCGCTGTCAGTTCGATTCAAACAGAATGGCTCACGAATATTATGAACTGATGTATAAGTAGGTATGAGGTGTCAGGTGTGAGGTATGAGGTTGTGGACGTTAAAAGCAGATTCTTTGAAAGTTCGCCGCCATGAAGTGACTGATACTAAGGGCCTATTAAAGAAAAACCCTGTCTTAAACTGAGACAGGGTTTTTATTTAATAGGCTATTTATTGCCGTTAGTACTACTTTTTATTTACAATTTCCAGAAGTTCCACATCGAAGATCAGGGTTGAACCGGGACCAATTTTTGAACCGGGAGGCGAGTAATTACCATAAGCTAAATCTGAAGGAATAAACAATTTCCATTTGCTACCTACAGGCATTAATGGTAACGCTTCTACCCAGCCGCGTATCACACCGCCTACAGGAAACTCTGCCGGTTGTCCTCTTTCTACAGAACTGTCGAAAATAGTGCCATCTATAAGCGTACCATGATAATGACATTTCACCGTGTCATTAATAGTTGGTTTCGGACCGGTTCCTTCTTTGATTACCTGGTATTGCAAGCCACTGGGCAAACTTACTACTCCGGATTTTGACTTGTTGGCAGCAAGAAAATCTTCTCCTGCTTTTTTGTTACCCGATGATTTTTCTTCTTTCATTTTTTCAAGGTTGTTTGTTATACAAAGATTCATTTGTTCTTCGGTAAGCAGGGTTTTGCCACCTTTAAGTGCATCATTAATACCTTTTGATACCATAACGGTGTTCACCGTTTTTATTCCCTGCTGTTTATAAAACTGCGCAAGGCTTAATCCTAAAGCGTAGCTTAAAGAATCGGAACCGGTTTTTATGATAAAACCGGAAGCCGCAGTGCCACCGAATTTTGATTTAGCGGAAGCTGGTATAGATTTATTCGTATTAGCGGGTAAGGGTTTGGTTTTAGTTCCAGACTGCGCATAAACAAAGGTACTCAACACAAGTAAGGTAAACACAACTAACGATTTCATCATATCATAAATTTAAGTTGGCAAAAGTATTACAAATTGTGCAATTGGTTATTACAATTAACAAGTTTGAACTTTAACAGATTCTTTCCGGTAGTTCTATCCTTACTTGTTACTTTGCAGCAATGCCTGATAACTATTTTACTAATTATAATGTTAAAACAACGGGAACAGAAAAGTTGTTTAAACCTGAGAGAACTTAACGCTTCGAAATTAATATAAATGAATTCATTTAATAAAAGCATCGAGGTGCGATGGGCCGATCTTGACCCTAATTTTCATGTACGCCATTCAGCTTATTACGACTATGGTGCAAGCGCACGAATCGATTTTCTGCAACAAAATGGAATTACCCTTCAACTTATGAAGGATAAGTCGTTTGGATTGATCATCTTCAGAGAAGAATGCATTTTTAAAAAAGAGATCACGATCAATGACAAAGTTTCCGTTGACCTTGTTTTGTTGAAAGCTACACCCGACTTCGGCAGATGGGTCCTTCAGCACACGGTATTTAAAAACGAGGATACGATATCAGCAATATTAACGTTGGAAGGTTCGTGGATAGATGTTATAAAACGCAAGCTTACAGTGCCTCCTGCGGAGGTTATACATACGTTTGAAAGCCTGCCCAGAGCAGCTGAGTTTGAATGGATCATTAAAAAATAAACAAAATAGGAGTTTATGAAAAAATTTATTATAGTAACAGCATTCATGATACCAGGTATTATTGGATTTGCACAGAAGGATTCTTCCGCATCAAAAGGACTGAACGGACTTTTTAAGAAAGCAGGAAGCATATTAAATTCTTCCAAATCAACATCAGGCAGTTCTCTCAGCACCGATGAAATTATTTCAGGATTAAAAGAAGCGTTATCTGTCGGCGCTAAAAACAGCACCAGCAAATTATCCGTTGTAGATGGTTTTTTAAAAGATGCAGCAGTAAAGATCTTAATGCCTGAAGAGGTTCGTAAGGCTGAAACCAGACTGCGGGCTTTAGGAATGGGTAAGCTGGTAGATCAGGCGGTTACCAGCTTAAACAGGGCTGCGGAAGATGCATCGAAAGAAGCTACACCTATATTTATCAATGCGATAAAGAAAATGAGTGTTCAGGATGCACTGGGCATACTCAGGGGCACCGATACCGCAGCTACGATTTACCTGAAAAAATCAACCTCAAGCGATCTTACCAATGCGTTCAGGCCGGTTATCGAAAATTCTCTTAAGAAAGTGAATGCAACAAAATATTGGAAGGATGTTTTTTCCTTATACAACAAGTTCACAGCCACACCTGTAACGACAGATATAAATGAATATGTTACCAACGGAGCGCTGAAGGGTATCTTTTATTACGTAGGCGAAGAAGAAAAAAAGATCCGGAAAGATCCTGCGGCAAGGATCACCAGCATTTTGCAGAAAGTGTTTGGAGCGAAGTAGTTTTTAAACCACAGAATGTCTGAACAGTGATTTAATGATTATATGAAAACTATGAAACAACTCATAGTCTTCATATAATCATTAAATCACTGTTCAGACATTCTGTGGTTAAAATAGAGCTCGAACGCCAATAAAGAATGTAATTAAGAAGCTTCACTAAGGTCGAGCCAT
>CAXTDO010000896.1:0-2617 GCA_964242315.1 uncultured Flavihumibacter sp. | reverse complement strand
ACACTAATGACTTCATAGTAAATCATTAAATCATTTCATCACAGTTCAAGACATCAAGATTTATTTAATCACAGTTCAAAAAATTCTTACAAAATAATTAAGATCATAGAAATAACTTAATCAGAATTAGTGTTTAGGTTTACAGACAGAATTAATAATTCCACATTATGAATAATCCTTCGGAGCAAAGGCGCAGCATATCCATAGCCATTGTAGTTATTGTTGGCCTGGTAATCGGATTATTTATTAAGCGCGTGCCTTTGGGATTATTGATCGGTGTGGTTTTAGGACTGCTTGCATTTGGACTTTCTTCAAAAGGAAAATGACCTGTATGAAAGATGAGATAAATGAAAAAGTGCCGGTATTTCGTTCCTGGAACCAGTGGTACGCTTTCGTAATTGTAGTGCTGGTAGTACTTATCATACTATTTACTTTTTTTACTAATTATTTTGCATGAGTCTGCCGGACTGGATAGTATTGGGAGTTACGCTGATCGGGATTGTTGCCTATGGATTATATAAAAGCAAAACTACCAGGGATCTTGACGGATACTTTCTAAGTAACCGTACCATGCCCTGGTATTTGATTTTATTGAGTATTATGGGAACCCAGGCCAGTGCTATTACTTTTCTTTCCGCACCCGGCCAGGCTTACACCGACGGAATGCGGTTTGTGCAATATTATTTCGGGTTACCGCTGGCGATGGTAGTGTTATGCATCAGTTTCGTACCCATCTTCCATAAACTAGGAGTATATACAGCTTACGAATACCTTGAAAACCGTTTTGATGTAAAAACGCGCACGCTCACGTCCTTTCTCTTTTTATTACAACGGGGCCTTTCTACCGGCATCAGCGTGTATGCACCTTCAATAATTCTCTCTTCTTTATTTGGCTGGAACATTTACTGGACAAATATATTCATGGGCGGACTGTTAATTATTTATACCGTTAGCGGTGGCGCGAGGGCGGTGGCATATACCCAGCAAATACAATTCGTCATCATTTTTATAGGCATGCTGGTTACCGCTTACATGGTAGTTCACCTGCTGCCAAAAGACATTGATTTTATTGACACGCTTAAGGTAAGCGGCAGGCTTGGAAAATTAAATGTGATCACTACCGGCAATACTACTAAAGGATTTAACTGGAACGACCGGTATAACATCTGGAGCGGAATTATCGGAGGGTTTTTCCTTGCCCTGTCTTATTTTGGAACCGACCAGAGCCAGGTTGGGCGATACCTTACGGCAAAAACTGTTTCAGAAAGCCGTATCGGTTTGCTGATGAACGGACTGGTGAAAGTTCCTATGCAATTTCTGATACTGCTTGTGGGCGCATTGGTATTTACTTTTTACCAGTTCAACCAGGCGCCTCTTTTTTTTAATGACACTCAGGTTGTAAAGGTGGAAGCCTCCTCTTACAAAGATTCATTGCAGGTAATACAGCAACAATACACCCGGTTTTCTACGCAAAAAAAACAACTGGTAACAAATTTCATCGATGACTACAAAACAGGAAAGAGTACGGAACAATCGGCCAACGCATTAAAAGAAGTAAACGTTGCAACCGAAAAACTTCGTAACGATTTTAAAAACATCCTCCAAAAAGATGAGGTAAAGGGCGACTATAACGACACCAATTATGTGTTCCTCCGTTTTGTGGTAGATTATATGCCAAAGGGATTGATAGGGCTTCTGATAGCCGTAATTTTCCTGGCTTCCTGGGGAAGCATTGCAGCGGCATTGAATTCACTGGCATCCAGCACCGTTGTTGATATTCATAAGAAATTTGTAAATACGCAATGCACTGAAGCCCATGATTATAAAATATCAAAATGGTACACCTTTGCCTGGGGCATCTTCGGTATTATCGTTGCCCAGTTTGCCGGTAATATGGGCAGCTTAATAGAAGCGGTGAATGTGCTTGGGTCGTTATTTTATGGGGTAATACTGGGAATATTCCTGGTAGCTTTTTATCTGAAAAAAATTAATGGCAACGCGGTTTTTATAAGTGCGGTACTGGTAGAAATAATTATTATATTATCTTTTATATGGCCGTGGATCATACAGAAATTCCCGGCGGTCGTTGATCAACTTCCGGGTATATTTAACCGCTTTATGGGGGGCTTGTCCTCTATAAGTTTTCTCTGGCTCAATGCAATCGGTTCAATAGGTACTGCGCTGCTGGCATTTTTTATTCAGATGTTCTTAAGAAGAAAGCATGCAGTGAAACTTAATTAATTTCAAGACATGGATAAAAGCATTAAAATTCTGGCTATTGCCGGTAGCCTTCGCAAAAACGCTTCCAGTGTACATATCATCAAAGCTGTGGCTTCAATGGTGCCAGCCCATGTTGAATTCAATATATACGAAAACCTGGGCGATCTTCCGCACTTCGATGACAGCGACGATGCTCCTGAGCCGGTAATAGATTTTCGCCGGCGGCTTGCCGATGCTGACGGCGTGTTCATCTGCACACCGGAATATGCATTCGGTGTTCCCGGGGTGCTTAAAAATGCGCTTGACTGGACGGTAGGTTCGGGCGAATTTGATCGCAAGCCTGTGGCCTTCATAAGTGCCGCAACGGGTGGCGATAAAGCTTATGCATCTTTGTTTC
>CAXTDO010000895.1:0-2623 GCA_964242315.1 uncultured Flavihumibacter sp. | reverse complement strand
GTGTACACCGGTTCCTTCGCAAGTTATGGCGTTTATTTTATGATGAATTAAAAGGCAAAGTGTGGAACACCGATAAAGCAACCGATGCCGAGTTAAAAGTGTTGCACCGTACGATAAAAAAGATAGAAGAAGATACCGAAAAATTTTCTTTTAATACTTCGGTGAGCGCTTTTATGGTTTGCGTGAATGACCTCGGCGAATTTAAATGTTATAAAAAAGAAGTGCTTGAAAAACTCCTGATTTTGTTAACGCCGTACGCTCCTCATATCAGCGAAGAATTATGGAGCCTGTTAGGTAATGAAGGAAGTATTCTTGATGCCCGGTATCCGGCGTTTGAAGAGAAATACCTGGTAGAAACCACCAAAGAATATCCGGTATCTGTTAATGGCAAAGTAAGAACTACCATCGACATCTCGTTACTTGCTTCACAGGAAGATGTAGAAAAAATTGTGCTGGCAAACGATACCGTGCAAAAATGGCTGGAAGGCAAGCAGCCGAAGAAGATCATTTACGTGAAAAACAAGATGATTAATATGGTGGTGTGATTTTTTTTAACCACGGAGGAAAAGCCAGAGGTAACACGGAGGGCCACGGAGAAGCCTCCTCTGTGTTACCTCCGTGCTACCTCGGCTTTTCCTCTGTGGTTAAAAAACACTTGTAATGTTTAGCAACTAAAGTTCAATACGTAACTTTACTATTATGGATTACAAAGATTACTACAAAATTTTAGGACTGGAAAAAACCGCTTCGTCAGCAGATATAAAAAAAGCTTTTCGAAAGCTTGCCGTTAAATATCATCCTGATAAAAACCCCGGCGATAAAAAAGCGGAAGAAAAATTTAAAGAGATCAACGAAGCCAATGAAGTTCTTTCCGACCCTGAAAAGAAAAAGAAGTATGATGAGTTAGGAGAAGACTGGAAGCACTACCAGCAGCATGGCGGCAACCCTGGCACTACTGGTCAGCGTTATAGCAGAAGCTTCAACCAGTCTGATTTTGAAGATGACGGCGGAGTTTTTTCTGATTTCTTTGAATCGATATTCGGTGAAAGACGCACTGCGGGCGCAGGTTCGAGAACACGTCAGCCACATATTTATAATGGAGAAGACCTTCGTGCCGAGATGGCCATATCTCTGGAAGATGCTTATCATGGTGCCAGCAAACAAATCACTTTAAATGGCCAGAAGATTAATCTTAAATTAAAACCAGGTCTTAAGAACGAACAGGTGCTTAGAATGAAGGGTAAAGGCGCCGAAGGAATGAATGGAGGCGAAAATGGCGATTTGCTTATATCGATCTTAATAAATGAACATCCACGGTTTAAAAGGAAAGAGAATGATCTTTATTTTGATAACGACCTGGATTTGTATGCTGCCGTTTTAGGTGGAAAAGTGCCGGTTCAAACAATGGATAGAATCATACAGATGAGTGTTCCTGCGGGAACTGATAGCGATAAAACATTCCGGCTGAAAGGTATGGGTATGCCTTTATACAAAAATCCTGAAATGCATGGCGACGCATTCGTAAGGCTTGTTATTAAAACGCCCAAGCACCTTTCCGCACAGGAAAAAGAATTGTTTACACAACTGGCCGATCTTAAGAAATAACTTCAATTAGCTATTAAGCCATCAGTTATGGGGAGGGAACAAAGTAAGTAGTAACCTTTTAAGTACTGATAGCTGACAGCTACAGGTTCTGCATGGCGCTTGATGCTTGTGCTTTCAAATTATAACCAACATAAGAGTTTGCA
The DNA here is from genome assembly GCA_964242315.1 of uncultured Flavihumibacter sp. Classification (GTDB taxonomy): domain Bacteria; phylum Bacteroidota; class Bacteroidia; order Chitinophagales; family Chitinophagaceae; genus JADCRZ01. Next base: position 875 of record CAXTDO010000895.1, on the reverse strand, counting down.
ACAAACGCTTTTTCCAGCATGGATCTTGCCAATTGCTTTTCTCCGGATTTATAATATATTAAACCAGCCCTGCTTAATAAAACCGGATTTTTAGAGTTTGTTCTTAATGCGGTTCTTATGTAAGGTACCGCTTTATCATACGCTCCTTTATTATAGTATACCCATGCAAGCGTTTCATTTACATCTATATTTTCAGGGCGCCGGTTATATTCAAGCAATGCATGTTCAAGGGCTTTATCTGTATTGTTTACTTTCAGGTAGGCATAGGCGAGTTCCCTGTCTGCGTAATGCCCGATGGTTTGATCTTTGTCCTCAGCCTTTACATCTTTTGACAAATCTTTAATTACTGTATAGGCTATCTCGTCTGCCTTTTCATTTTGTCCTGATTGGCGGTATAAATCAACCAGTTCTTCTTTTATCGAATTATCGTTTATTAAAGAATCCGCTTTTTCATACAACGCAATGGCTTTTTTAATATCGTTTGCTGCCAAAGCTACCCTTGCCAATCCTGCCAGTGCGTATGAGTAATCAGGTCTCATACTAAGCGACAAATTATAGAGATATTCCGCCTTTTTATATTCTCCTGTTTTCTCATATAAGTTAGCCAACTGCACTCTTGTCCATTCCGTATGCTCATCTCCACGACCTCCCGCTTCCACGGCCATCGTCATGGCCTCGATGGCGCTTTTATAGTTACCAAAAATCTCTCTTAAATAGGATACGCGGGAATAGGAAGTCAGATCGGGCCGGATAATATTCATACGGTCTGCATATACAATTGCAGAGTCGTAATTACCCATTTCAACATTTCCATCAACCAGTAATCCATATACATAAGCATTGTAGGGATTTACCCTCTGTGCTTTGTGTGCCTC
>CAXTDO010000894.1:0-2639 GCA_964242315.1 uncultured Flavihumibacter sp. | reverse complement strand
TGATATTATCAGAAACTTTTTTCAAACAGGATGCAGCGAAAACTCATCATTGAAGTTAATGACATCGGCCTAAAAGCACTACCTTATCCTTATTTACAAGTTACAACAACATGACGATCGTTGTTTGTCATCTGCACGGTAGTTATTACTCGGAAACAGGCTTGCCGTCTTCGGCAGAGGGATCAGCATCTACTTTTTTTCCTTTCAGGTCATCAGACGTTACCTGTTCGTATTTACCTCTTTCTTCACCGGGTGCTTTATCAGTGTCCTGTTTATCACTGTTACTACCGGGTTCTTTGCTGATATCTTTTTGATCCGGATTATTTGTGCTCATGGTTTCATTTTTAGTTGTTAGAGTTGTACAAACAATATTCATACCCTGATACTTAAAAGATCTTTTATGGCATGTGCCGCTTTCGGAAAAATAAATGTGTAACCATCGTTTAAAAGTCTCGTTGGTATCACCCAGCGGCTTTTTAATATTAACTCTGTTTCCGTTCCGATCATCAGCGCTCCCACCTCCAGCAGCCAGGCAGGTGATGGTAAACCAAACGGAATACCGTAGCTATTCCTGATGTAAGCCATCAGTTCTTTGTTTTTCACCGGTTCGGGAGCGGTACAGTTTATTACTCCGTTAAGACTTTTATGTTCCATCAGCCATTCCGTACATTTTGCAGCATCCTGTTCATGAACCCACGATACATATTGCTGTCCATCGCCTTGTTTTCCGCCCATTCCCAGCTTAACCAAATTTAGTAACCGGGGAAAAACGGCATCTTCTCTGCCTAATACAATTCCCATTCTTAAAGCTACCTTACGTGTGTTGGGTGTATCCGACTCAAAGAAACAAGCTTCCCACCGGCGACAAACATCTATTGAAAATCCATATCCTGTTTCACCCGTTTCTTCATCCTGTGGACGGTCTTCAGCATGCCGGTAAATAGTTGCCGAGGTAATATTTATCCACAGCTTTGGCGGATGCTGCGTTTTTTGTATCACGCTTCCCAGTAAGGTTGTAGGAACTATTCTTGACCGGATAATTTCCTGCCGGTTCTTTTCATTATACCTGCAATTAACATTTTTGCCGCAAAGATTTACCAGCATGTCTGCATGTTCTAAAGCCTTGCTCCATTCACCTTCAGTACATCCATCCCATAGCAGCGTGTTAATATTGTGTTGCCGGGCCTTAAGTTTCCGGCTAAGCACGATCACTTCTTCACAAAGCGGACTGTAGTATTTTGCAAGTACACCTCCCAAATAACCATTGCCACCTGCCAGCACAATTCTTTTATACTTCTTCATATCAATTAAATTTATTGATGAATAATAAGACCAGGACCCTGTAAGCAACCCAGCTTACTGTCAGCCACAAGCTTACTCCTATGATCTTCATCCTGCGGATATGTTCCAGGAGCATTAGTCCGGCTGTTACCATAAAATAACATCCGGCAATAGTGGCTGATAAATGAAATTGTTTGATGACAATAAGCGCAGGTAAAAGCAGTAATGCACCTGCAAACGAAATTGTCATCATATTACCGAGATAATCCCAGCACCTGACTCTCGCCAGCCTTACAATAATAATTCCCTGAAAAATCATTTGTCCGCCACAAATTAAAAATTCCCGTCCTCGAGCGCCGGCAGGAACCAGGGGCACCAACAGGTCTGCGTATGCAGTAAGGATTAATGAGGTGATGAGCCAGGAAAAAATTAAATAAGCCAACCGGTAGTCTAATCTGAAAGCCGGTTGAACAGCAGTGGCATCAGTTACTGGTGCAGGCATGATAACTTTGCGGTTGTAAGATATGAAGGCATAGAGCCTGCTCATTAACCATGCAAATGGTTTGCATGTAAATAAAGGTTTAAAAAAAGGAAAAGAATGTGCTATTACTTTAAACAGGCTGTTAATACCATAACTAACTTCACCGGTAATATTGTTCACCAATGCGATTTCATTAACGGCACGTTGCCTGTCAACAAGCGGACAAGCCGCTGCAGGAATATGCTGGTAAGATTGCCGGCCGGCCCGGTCAAGCATGCCTGTTTTAACAAAGGCGTGGGTGTAAACCCGGCACATGGGGCAATCTGCATCATACAGAATGGTGTGGTTATTCAATACTTTCATAATGTTATTTTTATTATTATATTTTTTGAATTTTCAGGAATTATTGAAACGTTTTAATAAAAAAAATTATTTAAATATTTTGAATAACGATCCCCAGAACCAGTTTTCTTCAGCTTTAAGCATGGTCTCGAGGGTTTTATCAACATTCTTTGCCAGCTTGTTTATGTCGGTGACCGTATTGTTAAATGTTTTAAAAGCCGGATCTTTGCTATCACCTTCAACTTTTGATAATTCATCCAGTATTTTTATTACGGGGTCCAGTTCGCGCTTTCTTCTTTCTTTGGCTACCTGTCGTGCGATGTTCCATGCGTCTTTTTCTGCAAAAAAATATTCCTTTCTTTCACCTGCTTTATGCTGCTTATCCACAAGTCCCCAGTCTATGAGGTCGCGCAGTGTCATGTTGGCGTTATCTCTCGATATGCTTAATGTTTCCATGATTTCTTCGGTGGTCAAGGCATCGGATGAAATGATGAGCAAGGCATGTACCTGTGCCATCGTTCTGTTGATGCCCCAT
>CAXTDO010000893.1:0-2640 GCA_964242315.1 uncultured Flavihumibacter sp. | reverse complement strand
GAGAGCGAATTATCTTTTTCCCGATTTACACTTTCCTTTTTTAAAAATAATAATTCCGGCTGTAGTGATAAGAGCTTCTGCTATAATAATGGCGAAGAATACACCTGTTGGCCCCAGATTAAAAGTTATTGCCAATAGATAAGCTAATGGAATTTGAAATGCCCAGAAGCCAAAAAGATTAATCCATGTAGGCGTTTTAGAATCACCTGCTCCATTAAACGAACTGGTAACTACCATGCCCACGCCAAAGAAGATATAACCAAAGCTAATGATACGAAGTGCTTTCGACGCAGTGATCTCCACTTCTTTATCACTGTTCATAAAGCGAATGATGTATTCGGAAAAGAAAAGAACAATTACTGAAACAAAGATCATGAAGATGGCATTGTATCGGGCTGTTTTCCATACCGATTGTTCTGCACGGTCTGGTTTTCCGGCACCCAGGTTTTGTCCAACAAGTGTTGACGCGGCATTGCTCATTCCCCATGCTGGTAAAATAAAAAACATAATTATCCGCATTGCAACCGTATATCCTGCAATAGCTGCACTGCCGAACCGAGCTACAATCTTGGCGAGTATGATCCAACTGGCTGAAGCGATCAGAAATTGGAACGTAGCTGTCCACGAGATAAGTAATAAAGACTTAATAATCTTCATGTCGGGTACCAGATGTTTCCAGCGAATCTTAATAATTCTCTTGCCGCTAAACAAATGAAACAACTGGTAACAAACACCCGTGCCCCGGCCCAGCACTGTAGCGATTGCTGCGCCTTCTAATCCAAAGCCATGAAATGGACCTACTCCGTAAATCAATAACGGACAAAGAATAATATTGCAAATATTGGCAAGCCATAGAGAGCGCATTGCAATAGTTGCATCACCAGCCCCACGGAAGATTCCATTTATCAGAAACAGCAGGATGATAACAATATTGCTACCAAATATAATCCTGGTATAAGTAGCGCCAACGGTTATAATTTCAGAAGAGGCGCCCATTAGCCGCAGAATATCACTGGCGAATAATACACCGGCTATGCTGATAAGGAAACTTAAAATAAGGGAGATCAAAACCGATTGCATACCGGCTTTGGCGGCTTCTTCAGGATTTTTTTCGCCAATACGCCGCGACACCATAGCTGTGGCGGCCATACTTAAACCTATAGCAATTGAATAAACGATTGCCATTACTGACTCAATCAATCCAACGGTAGAGACGGCATCTTTGCCTAATCTTCCAACAAAAAAAATGTCTACAACCGCAAAAACCGATTCCATTACCATTTCGAGAATCATAGGAATGGCTAGCATAAACAGCGCTTTGCGAATGCTTCCCTCTGTATAATCCTGCTCTTCGCCTTTGATGGCGCGCTTAAAAAAAGAAAAAATTGATGAGAGCCCAAGAGGGCTGATTTGGTTAGATGACATGAAATACTAAGTTTAAAAATAATACAGATAACCGCAGAAATGCGTAGTAGTAAATAATAATCAGAAAAGAAAGATCCTGTAATGAAGGATCAACTTAGAACTTCATATGCTGACATTTAACAACTGTAAAGATTGTAAAAATATAATAGGATTGCAACTTTTTTTTTCAACTTACGGGTCTGTAATAAAACCCATTCACTGAATTTATAAATTGAAGTTCTGTTACCTTTACAAAAAGCCTTCTATTTCAAGCAAATGGGTACATACGAACAGGAAACTTCCATAGAACTAAAACGTTGGCAAAAACTGATGTTACGCAAACCTTCTGCTATTAACAGGCTCACTGCGAAGGTTCAGAATAAAATTAATGGATGGATTCCTGAAAAAGTTCACCAGGCTATTACGGTAACTATAAAGCAAATGGTAAAGGCAGTTTTATTCGGAGCCAGAATTACTACAAAAGAAATTCAAACACACAGCAATTTTGAACTCCGAGAGGCTATTGTGAGAGAACGCATTAACTTTTATAAAAAAACGGCAGCGGCTGAAGGGGGCATTACCGGTGCGGGGGGTATTTTGATGGGACTGGCAGACTTCCCTTTACTGATGGGCATTAAATTAAAACTGCTTTTTGATATAGCATCTGTCTACGGATATTCAGTAAAGGATTATAAAGAAAGGGTTTATATACTTTATATTTTTCAACTTGCTTTTTCGAGCCAGGAAAAACGTGCAGCAGTTTACCAGAAGATATTAAATTGGAACACAGGGCATGAACATTTGCCTGACGACATCAATCAGTTTGACTGGAGAACTTTTCAACAGGAATACCGCGACTATATCGATCTGGCAAAAATGGCCCAGCTTATCCCGGTCATCGGAGCGCCTGTAGGAGCGATAGCAAATTATCAGCTCATAAAAAAATTGGGGAAGACTGCAATGAATGCATACCGCATGCGTGAACAAAGTTCTGAAATAAACAAAGCGCTTGTGTTAAGTTAGGTCCTGAATTGCAGTCTCTAACCTGTAAGTAAAAACTATCCGGATGGCTGACAGATACTAGATCTATTAACGCGACACCTATAAGATAATTTCGTTATATAAAAACCCTCGTCCCTGAAAAATTCATCCTGTATTCTTTAGGTGTACAGCCTTTCTTCTTCTTAAATATCCGGTTAAAATTTGAGATGTTATTGAAACCGCAGTGGCAAGCAA
>CAXTDO010000892.1:0-2643 GCA_964242315.1 uncultured Flavihumibacter sp. | reverse complement strand
AGCCTCTCATTGTGACCTTTGTGTTTCCTCCTTTGTGCCCTTTGTGGTTAAAAAAACTGGTCGTACGGCTGAGATCTATCAAGCCAGTTTATGATTAACTTATCTCTTGTTTCCTCCTGATAGCTGAAAGCTGACGGCTGATAGCTGACAGCTCATAACAAAACAATGCTTATTTTTGAGCCTCACATGAAGCAGTTATTATTTTTTGCTATTCTATTTTCTACTTTCTTCATCCTATCGTGCAGGAAAGAAACTTTCACAGGCAGTAAAGATGCACAAATTTCCATATCGGCTGATACTATTCATTTTGATACAATATTTACTACCGTTGGATCTATAACACAATCGTTTAAAATTAAAAATGACAACAACCAAAAATTAAGGTTCAGCGATATCTCGTTAAAAGGAGGTGTTTCATCATTCTTTAAGATAAATGTAGATGGAATTGCCGGCCCCTCGGTAAAAGATATTGAAGTGGAAGCGAACGATAGCATATATGTGTTTGTTTCAATTTCACCCGGTGCGAATGCCAACACATTACCTTTCATCATTCAGGATAGTATCGAGATTTCTTATAATGGCAATAAACGAACTGTTCAGTTGGATAGCTATGGACAAAATGCCATCTTTTTACGATCACGCCCTATTACCGGTAATGTTACTTTTACCAAAACGCTTCCCTATGTTATTATCGGTGGCCTGCTGGTAGATACCAATGCAACCCTTACTATCGAGAAAGGCTGCAGAATTTACCTGCATGCCGATGCTCCTCTTATCATTGATGGCACACTGCAGGTAAATGGTGAAAAATATGACAGCACAAGAGTTTATTTTCAGGGAGACCGTTTGGATGAGCCTTACAAAGATTTTCCTGCAGGCTGGCCGGGCATTTACTTCAGGGGCAGCAGCAAAAACAATGTGCTGAACTATGCAGTGATTCAAAATGCTTACCAGGGAATTATTACAGAAGAGCTTTTATTGAATGGTAATCCCCGTGTAACGCTGAATCAATGTATTATTGATAATGTATATGATGCAGGAATATTAGCCATAAAATCGTCATTAAGAGTAAATAATTGCCTGATAAGCAATTGTGGAAAAAACATTCAGTTAATAAACGGCGGCAATTATCAGTTTGATAATTGCACGGTTGCCAGTTATTCCAGCAGCTATCTTAGTCACAAAGAGCCGGTGTTGTTTGTCAGTAATAATATAAAACAAAACAATACCATCGTCACTTCAGAGCTCACTGCAAGTTTCAGGAATTGTATTTTTTGGGCAGAAAGCAGTATTGTGGATGATGAAGTTGTTACTTCCAAGCAAGGAACTTCCTTATTCTCGGTGAACTTTGATAATTGCCTCTGGAAAGTAAAAACCGTACCCGCCAACATCAGTTCGTCCAACATCATTCCTAACCAGGACCCTGTTTTTGACAGTATCAACAGTCAAAAGCGCTATTATAATTTCAGGCTGAAAAGCAATTCGCCCGCTTTAAATAAGGGTGTTAATACAGGCTTGTCAATTGATCTTGATGGTAATATCAGACCTGTAGGAATTCCAGACCTGGGTGCCTATGAAAAACAGTAAGGGGCTGTGAGCCATCAGCAGTCGGCTATCAGTAGAAAACTTAAGACGCCGATCTCCTGACAGCTGACTGCTGATGGCTCACAGCTATAATATAAGTTTACAATCTAAATAAGATAATCATGTATCTTTAAAGTCCGATTTTCGAAACTATTCTTTACGATCTTTGTTATAACTTTTTTATTAATAATAACTAAAATTACCAGTATGTTACGTCTTGCAATGCTTTCTCTGTTATTTACAGTTGTATTAGGAATCTACGACTTTAAAGTGCCCAGCCTTGATGGCAAATCAATCGATCTGTCTAAATACAAAGGAAAAAAGATATTGATCGTAAACACTGCATCCAAATGTGGTTTTACTCCGCAATATAAAGACCTTGAGTCGCTGTATGAAACATACAAAGGCAAACTGGTTATTCTCGGTTTCCCGGCTAATAATTTTAAACAACAGGAGCCCGGTACTAATGCGGAAATATCTGAGTTCTGTACAAAAAATTATGGTGTTACCTTTCCTATGGCTGAAAAGGTTTCTGTAAAAGGCGATGACATTCATCCGTTATTCAAATACCTTACTGATGAGGCTGCAAAAATGGGAGTGGAAGATCCTATCAAATGGAATTTTACGAAGTTTTTAATAGATGAGAATGGAAAACTGGTAGCAGTATTTCCAAGTAAAGTAAACCCTATGAGCGAAGAGGTAACTAAATACCTTAATTAGGATCTACCTTAGAAAACAAATTCGTAACGTAGCGATGAGTGAAACTCATCGCTTTTTTATTTTCGTCAGGCGGCTTATCTTCGTTTTGATGCAGTTTAAGAATATTATCGGCCAGTTGGCAGTGAAGCAGCACCTGGCGGAAATTGTACAACATAATCGCCTGAGCCATGCCCTGCTTTTTTTAGGTAAGGAAGGCAATGGTTCTTTAATAACGGCCCTTGCTTTTGCGCAATATATTGTATGTGAAAAGGTAAATGGCAAATATATCGCACAATCGGACGCTGGATTATCTGCTGATCACTCAGCGCTTACAACTTCCGGGGGGCCAATGTACGACTC
>CAXTDO010000891.1:0-2646 GCA_964242315.1 uncultured Flavihumibacter sp. | reverse complement strand
AAGTCCGATTCCTGCATCACAAAAGATATGCGCGACAGGTAGGCTATGAAAGGGTTTATTTTTGTCCACCAGGTATTCTTGTCATTAAAATGTGTTCCTGCATGATATACGATTCCCGGGAATCCATAAACGCCGGGATTGTGACTGAACCCATGCATTACTACCCGGTTCATGCCTTCGCAAAAAGCACGGTCGGCCAGCGGTTTCAGGTCAAACGGCCCGTCCGTCCAGTGCTGAAAGCTTGTAAACGATTCCTCTTCCGCTATCTTACGATGATACATATGTGCAGCAGCGGAGACTTCTTTCACAAGCATCAGCAAATCAATGCTGTCTTTATCGTAAACATGATGTTTGTTCCAATACTCTCCCCGCGGTATGTCTAACGCTCCGAGTGCCTTGATAGATTCTACCGGCACATTGTGCAATGGCGGACCAGGCCCGCCTGACTCTGAAATGAGTTGCAGTCCATAACTGTTGGCTATTTCTTTGCCCTTTCCATAATGATTATGAATCATCAGTTCAGAAATCGTTTTGTTAAAATCATGTTTGAACTTTTCAGTGACTGCCGCATCAAACATTTTATTGTTGAAAATTGCAGGCAGCAATTTGTATACATCGTACCCATTTATCTTTTTAAATTCTATGGGTAACGATGGCGTCCATACGGAACCGGTTGCTTCAAAACTTGCCAGGTAAAAACTCTTTAAAGCTGTTTTTGTAAAGTCTCCCAACAACGGTTTTAAATGATCAATGAAATACATGAAATGGAACCGCGTAGCAGACGAATCAAAATGATCTATGATAGGGCCTGCGGAATTATCACTATAATACTTTAGCTGCTCTCCTGAACTGGAGCAAACAAATCTTTGTATCTGCCAGTTGCCATCTGGAACGTTCCAGTGCAGCTCATCCCGTTCCACATCAAAGAAAGCGGAGACATTGATAATTTTTGAAGTGTCACGATAGCGCTTTATACTGTCGTAAGGGTAAGCAAGTACTGCTACCTCCTTTGAATACACGGGCTTTCCTTTATCATTATAAACAATCACACGTGCTTTACCCTTTTCATCCAAAGGTGATATTACAGGAAAGGGTACACGTAATTTTTGCCGGCCCGGACCTGATACCGTTACAGTTGAATAATACAACGACTTGCCCGCGTATTCAGGTGTTACCCAGCTACCGCCTGCATTCCAACTGCTAGACAGGCTCAGTCCTACTTCCATTCTGTATTCAGTGGCTTTATTAATCACCTTTACCAATGTCGCCAGTGCCTGCGGACCCATAAAGGCAGCTCCGCCCGGAATCATTTTATTGGGATTATTGGGAGCACGAGCACCGATGTCAAAAATGTCGACACCGGTGATACCTGCATTCTTCATGGCCGTCAATTCCTGCATCAACCTGGCAGTATCTGTATTTCCGTTTAGCCACCACCAGTAAGATTTAGGATGTGCCTGTGCAGGTGGATCACTAAATCCTTTTTTAAAAGTATCATAAGTAATGTTGCTTTGCTGTGCTGATATTTGTCCGATAGCAACAAGAACAATGATGCAACCGGAAAAGAAATGTTTCAGGAAGATATTCATAAAACGTTTTTAATATGGCATTACCAGGCGATACCCAGTTCTCCGGTTACATTTTCAACTACAAAGTGATCGCCGAATTTTTTATCACCCTCTTTAACACTGATTCGGCCTTTCTGCCAGGGGTAAGCCGAATTCAGAAAAACCTGCAACTGTGCCGCCGTAGTTTTTTCTTCAGGATATATTCGCACAGTGGCATTTCTGAGGCCGGCAAGTTGGAGTCTTCTTGTGATCTCGCGCACACCTGAATACACTTCTTTACACGAAAGCATACCATCTTTTTGCTCCACGAAAATTCTGCACTCCTTATGCCAGGCGGTAGGCATGGAGTAGGTGCTGGAACCGTTTTCCAATACTGTTTCAAAACCTGTCAGCACAGGAGCGCCCTGCGGAAATTTCAGGCGCTGCTTAACGGTCGTGTTAGGAGAATAGCCTGAAAAGAAAAATCCGTTATTACTCCTGCTCACAGATAAAATAGGACTTTTTACAGAGGGATCGCTTTTGTCAATTCCATATTCAATGCCGAACTCCTTTAATACATATCGCATCAACAACGGTCCTGTAAACCATTTTTGAGGATCATCGGGAGTTAACAGTTTGCCACCTAAAAAAGAACTGGAGTTAGTGCCGCGAACATACGCGACTTTTCCACCATGCCATGCCGTTAGTGACCTTACCCAAACCACGTCACGGCTGCTACCGTTTTGTAACATGGTAGCCAGCACCTTCGTTGCAGTGTCGTTTGCGTTATCAACATTGGTACTGATGCCGCCTCCGGAAAACAGCGCTGTATGTTTGATACTCAGCGGATATTTTTCCGTTAGAAGATCATTATCCAATTTAACAGCAACCGTGAATTCACCTTCGAGAGACGGATTATTTTTTAAATTCAACAACGCTTCGAAAGCGGTTCCCGCATGATCTGCCGGTCCGTAAATCATTAACTGACCACCGCTTTCAACATAACTTATCAACGCTTTTTCCATTGCCGATTCAGGTGCAGGAACAATGGAAACCAGCACCGATTGATTGAATAACGCCGGCTTTGTTTTTATTACAC
>CAXTDO010000890.1:0-2646 GCA_964242315.1 uncultured Flavihumibacter sp. | reverse complement strand
CTTTTTGCGTGCGGTCGAGGCTTACCCGAGTCGTTTCCTTTGGAATCGTTTCACCCATCATATGCGATCCGATTTTCCAGGGTCCCATAGCTGGATGTAAAAGTCGTTCTTTTAAATCCGCGCCTACTCCGGATTCGTCATGGTGAGAACTACGGTATGCTGAAAAACCGGCTGCATAGCCACGCAGGAATTTTGTTTCCTGTTTAAATAAATTTCTAAATCGCGGGATATATCCGCCTCCGGCAGGATTTCTACCGATGGTAGTAAATTCCTTAAAGCCATCGTATTGTGCACTGATCCTTGCGCTATAATTATGAAATGCCACAAATTTGCCCATCAGGCCATTGTCGTTGCCCAGGCCATCCGGGAACCTTCGTGAGGTAGAGTTTAATAAGATGAGATTTGTATTGAGTGCGCCGGCATTTACAAAAATTACTTTTGCAAAATATTCAGTTACTTCTTTGGTATTTGTATCAATAACCCGCACACCGGTAGCCTGGCCTTTTTTTTCATCGTAGATCACAGAGTGAACCACAGAAAACGGGCGAAGGGTCATGTTGCCTGTTTTTGCCGCCCAGGGAATGGTGGAAGCATTACTGCTGAAGTAACCACCTAACGGACAACCACGCTGGCAAAGCTCACGGCTAAGACATTGCGATCTTCCCTGCTCCAGATGAATGGGGTTGGGTTTTGATAAATGGGCAACCCTTTCACTGATTACATACCTGTTTTCGTATTTTTCACTCAATTGTTTTTTAAAGTAATCTTCCACAATATTCAGCGGGAAAGCAGGCAGAAATTCTCCATCCGGTAACTGTTTCAAGCCATCGCGGTTTCCGGCAATGCCTGTGAATTTTTCTACATGACTGTACCAGGGGGCCATGTCTTTTTCACGTATAGGCCAGTCAACAGCAAAGCCATCTCTTGCGGGGCCTTCATAATCAAAATCACTCCAGCGTTGGGTGGCTCTCGCCCACATCAATGATTTCCCGCCTACCTGGTAACCACGTATCCAGTCAAACGGTTTGTCCTGTACATAAGGATGCTCGGCATCTTTTACGAAAAAATGCCCCGCATCTTCGCTAAATGCGTAACACCGGTTAATAATAGGATTGGCTTTCTGAATAACAAGAGGCATTTCACCACGGTGCTCAAATTCATACGGAAACATGTTAGCGGTGGGATAGTCTTTTATATGTACTACATCCCTACCCCTTTCTAAAACCAAGGTTTTAAGTCCTTTTTCAGTAAACTCTTTTGCTGCCCATCCTCCACTCATGCCCGAGCCAATTACAATAGCATCGTAAGTATGTTCTTTAATATTTGCAGTATTAATATCCCCCATTGACGATTTATTACAGTTTTTTTACAGGATAATACCCATCATATTTATGAGTGGGAATCAATTCATATTTCACGATGTTCGTTAATACATATTTCGAACTTAAATATCCTTCTATAGTCCTTTGTTTCATTATTTTGTAAAAACCCAGGACGATGTCGGAGTATCCATTTTTATTTTCTATGCCAAGAAGTATTTCTTGCTGTTGATTCAACGTGCAATCAATAAAAGAATTATTATACTGCTTTTTTGCATGTGCTTCCAGTTGCTTTAACCCTTTCATAAAATTTTGCTGCACTTCTTTTTCGTACATATCATCCAACATTTTTATCACGAATAAATGTGCACCCACCTGACCTGCTCCGGGTGTGTCTGTAGTTGGTATAATGGTTGAGGCTATTGCTTTCAAAAGCCTTTCCTGTTGCGCGTCAATTGTTATATTTGTAACCTTTACCGATGCATGTTCATCGTTGGAGCTGCATGCAGGCAATAAAATTGTGCCACTTGTAATGATCAGCAGATTTCGTATGGCTAAACGTCTTTTCATTTTCTGTTATGGTTATTCATTGCTTCAAAGCATTTCTAAAATACTTAACGCTTGCAACTACATCAGGAACATTATTATCCCAATTACGTTCATATTCGGCAGAAATCATTCCTTTAAAATGTTGCTTTTTTAATTCTTCTATTACTCCGGGTACATTTGCGATGCCTGTTCCCCAATGTACGTCACGGTCCTCTGCACCATCGTCTTTCCCCGCCTTGTATTCGAGGTCTTTCATGTGCACGTGTAACACATGTCCTTTTAACTTTGCCAGGCATTCCACCGGGTTAAGGCCGGAACGTATCCAATGGCCAATATCCGCACAGGCGCCTATGCGTTTACTTTGTCCTTTTATAGCTGCAAGCAGCGTGTCGGGATTCCAGTAATGTTTCGGATAAGGATGATTATGTATAGCCACATTAATTTGATACTCATCACAGAGCTTCGATAGCAACGGCATGTCTTTTTCATCCGGTTCTGATGTAAACGTCTGTATTCCCATGGCCTTGCCAAATTCAAACAACTGGCGCCAGGCGGCTTCGCTTTTTGGAGTCACCACTCCATAAGCGATCAGCGTTTCTCCCTTATCATTTAATTTCTTTAAAACATTATTCCGAACAAGAGGATCCATATTGTAGTCCATAGTGCCTTCAGTTCCGCCTCCGATAACATGCTCAGGAAATATTTCAACGTACTTAAGGCCGCAACTGTCGATCTTATCAATGGCTTCAAACAAACTAAAGTGATTGAACGTATACGT
>CAXTDO010000889.1:0-2651 GCA_964242315.1 uncultured Flavihumibacter sp. | reverse complement strand
AAAGCCGAGGGCAGACCTATAAGGTTTTCAAAACCTCATAGGTCTGCCCTCGGCTTTTACTCTGTGGTTAAAAAAACACCCATAAAGAGTTTTTCTTATGGCAAATAGCAATGATTATATAGAGGTAAGCATAAGTACAAAAGGTAATCCCGAATTAAAAGACATCCTGATAGCTCAACTATCAGCCATCGGATTCGAGGGGTTTGAAGAAGAAAGAAATTTGTTAAAGGCTTTTATACCGCAAGAAGAGTATGATGAGCTGCTGCTGCAACCAGTAATGGAGCGAAGCGGAGCAATATACACCACATCAGTTATCAAATATAAGAACTGGAATGAAGTATGGGAAGCGGGATTTGAGCCGGTAATTATTGAAAACTTTTGCGCTGTGAGAGCTATCTTTCACAAGCCTGTAAAAGGTGTTGAATATGAAATCATCATTACACCAAAGATGAGTTTCGGTACAGGTCATCACGCCACAACTTACCTGATGATTAAAGCGATGCAAAGCATTACCATTAAAGGTAAATCCGTTTTTGATTTTGGTACCGGCACAGGCGTGCTTGCGATACTTGCTGAAAAAATGGGCGCTTCCACAATCGAAGCAATTGACATAGACGAATGGAGCATAGAGAATGGCAGGGAAAACCTGCTTCAGAATCAATCGCAGAAGATCGCACTTTACCAGTCTGATGAAATAATATCTGCGAAGAAATTCGACATCATACTTGCCAACATTAACCGCAATATAATATTGCAGCATCTGGATGGCATGCACGCGCATCTTTCACCAGGAGGAATACTTATTTTAAGCGGTTTGTTAATCGGAGATGAAAAAGTGATATGTGATAAGGCAAAAGATTTTCGCCTCAAACTTTCTTCCAGTGAGGAACGTGAAAGCTGGATTTGCATGCAGTTTGTTAACGACTAAGATTAATCAGCGCTCTTTCACCGGTTTTCGTTATTTTTATAGTTCCACTCAATCAATGATAATGAAAGAAGTTTTACTTATTTTATTAGCATATCTTATCGGCTCTATTCCAACGTCCGTATGGGTAAGTAAATACCTGTATGGTATAGACATCAGGGATTATGGTAGTGGTAACGCAGGCGCCACCAATACATACCGGGTGCTGGGCCCCCGAATGGGAACCTTTGTAATGATCATTGACATACTAAAGGGCGTTGTAGCAACAAGTTTATATCTTTTGATTCCTTATTACATGCACGATGAGTGGAATAGGACTAACTTTATGGTTGGGTTAGGACTAGCAGCGGTATTAGGGCACATTTTCCCCATTTGGGCAGATTTTCGTGGCGGTAAGGGTGTGGCTACGTTATTTGGGATGGTACTGGCAATTCAACCCCTGGTTGCTTTATGCTGTATCGGAGTATTCTTTATGGTTCTTTATCTTACCCGTTTTATTTCTCTCAGTTCTATTCTCGCAAGTGTTGCATTTGCAGTGTTCATCCTTTTCATATTTAACGAAAAGGAAACCCTGTACAGAGGCTTTGCCATAGCGGTTGCATTTATGGTGGTACTTACACATCAAAAAAATATCGGGCGGCTATTACGCGGAAGTGAAAGCAAAGTGCCCATATTAAAACACCGCGATAAACGCAAAAGCCGCAGGCTCACCGAAAGTGAAAAATAATTAATACTTCTTCGCTTATTTCCCCGTTATAGTATTTAATGATAGTGTTAATGTTGTAAAACAACCATTAATCAGGTTTTATCATCTGATAATTGGTACAATCATTGATTTTTCCGTTTCACAAAAAAAACTGATAATGAAAAAAATAGTTGTTCTGTTAAGTTTTTGTATTGCTTTATACTCGTGTTCACGTAATGCCGTTACCGGGCGCAATCAGTTATCGCTTGTTTCTGACGCCGAAGTACAATCAATGGCACTTACTGAATACAAAACGTTTCTTACGCAGAATAAAGTTGTGAACGCATCTGTTAGTAAAGATGCTGAAATGGTAAGGCGGGTAGGTCAACGTATCACCAGTGCCATCACCGAATATTATACAAGCAAAGGACAGCAAAACATTCTTGAAGGTTATCAATGGGAATACAATTTAGTGGATTCCAAAGAAGTAAATGCGTGGTGTATGCCCGGAGGCAAGATCGTCGTATATACAGGGCTGTTACCTATCACCCAGAATGAAGCTGCACTTGCGGTTGTGATGGGACATGAAGTAACACACGCCCTTGCCAAACACGGTAATGAGCGCATGAGCCAGGGGTTAGTGCAGCAATTCGGACAGGTAGCCTTATCCGTTGCTCTTGCCAGCAAATCCCAGGAAACACAAAGTATCTTCAATACCGCCTATGGTGTAGGGTCAAACCTTGCTGTAGTACTGCCTTTTTCAAGAAGGGACGAATATGAAGCAGACCAGTTCGGTTTAAACTTCGCAGCGCTTGCCGGTTATAATCCACAGGAAGCAATTACCTTATGGGAAAGAATGGAAAAAGCCAGTGCGGGTAACAAGCCTCCCGAATTTTTAAGCACCCATCCTTCTGAAGGAAACAGAATTGAAAGATTAAAAAAACAAATGCCTGAAGCCCTCAAGCTCTATAAACCGGTTAGATAATTATTAATGATTAATTGTTAGTGGTAAGTTGTTATTGGTTACTGATAATTAAAACC
>CAXTDO010000888.1:0-2651 GCA_964242315.1 uncultured Flavihumibacter sp. | reverse complement strand
TTTCGCCAATTGTATAAGGACAGGAGTATGTATTTGAGTAAGTAGCTCAAAAGAGGGAACGACCTGTGAGGTCTCTAAAGACCTCACAGGTCGTTCCCTCTTTTTATGGCACAAGACGTGCTGATATTTTTCAAAACATTCAACAATGAATACCGAGCTCAAAACAATAGCCGCCGGTTTAAAGGAGGTTCTCTCTGGCGGACCATGGTATGGAAAAGCTGTTCTTACGCTGCTGGATGAAGTAAATCCTGAAATAGTATATAAAAAATTTAATGAGCACTCGCATTCAATGATCGACCTCATCTATCATATGGTAACGTGGTCGCAGTTTACGAGAGAGCGCCTGGAAAAAGATCAGTCCTTTGATCATCAGGCGCTGGAAGCGTTAGACTGGAGGGAAACAAATGCCGAAATACATACATGGAATAATGGTATTGCTAAATTTACTTCAGAAACAAATAAGATCATTGAAATTTTGAATAACGCTTCTGACGATCTTTTAGAACAAAAGGTTGATTACCGGGAATATAATTTCAGGTATCTGTTAAATGGATTGATTCAACATAATATCTATCATCTCGGGCAGATTGCTTACATAAATAAGCTATTCCAATAATTGTTCATACCAACTTTAGTGATATAAATTTCAGGTTATTTCACGTTTTTTATCAGTGATTGAATGACTAGCTTTCGGCTATGTCGTTTGTAAGCATACCAGTCTGGAAGGAAGCACCTTTCATACGGCTCATAATACCTTTAATAACCGGCATTCTAACGGAATGGCATATAGAGTTGCCTGTAATAATGTACGAGCTCAGCATACCCATTTGTTTTGCGCTCATTATCCTTTTTTCATTCTTAAAAAGTTTCATACGATTTAAAAACTACTGGCTTAGCGGCATCTTAATCAATATATTATTTTTTAGCACCGGCGGATTGATTACATATTTTAAAGATATCCGCCATAATTCAAGCTGTATAGCCAGGTTGATTACGGATGATAATACCTATGTGGCTACCCTCATAGAACCATTAACTGAAAAAAATAATTCTTTCAAAACAACGGCGTCTTTAAGTGAGGTAGTTAACAAGGATACTGTAAAGAGTGCAACAGGAAGTATAATAATTTATTTTAAGAAAGACAGCTCTGTAAAAAAACTTACTTACAACAGTCGCCTGGTATTTCATAAGAACTTACAATCTATCAAAAATTCAGGTAATCCCGGAGCATTTGACTACAAGCGTTACTGCGCTTTTCAACAAATATATTACCAGGTATATCTACAGCCCGGCGATTATATTACACTTCCGGTAGCAGGCAGGCAACCATTAAACAAATGGATGTTTAAGGCAAGAAACAAAGTTGTATCAATACTTCAAACTTTTATCAGGGGCGAAAAAGAAGCCGGTCTTGCCGAAGCGTTATTAATTGGTTACAAGGATGATCTTGATAAAAGCCTGGTGCAGTCGTACTCCAACACAGGTGTTGTTCATATTATCGCAATATCAGGATTACATGTAGGCTTAATATACTGGTTGTTGAATATCTTATTAAAGCCGTTAAAAATAAAAGGAAGACTGCGATGGCCCAACACCATACTATTGATTAGCGGTTTATGGCTGTTTGCTATTTTAACAGGCGGGTCGCCTTCCGTATGCCGCTCTGCCGTAATGTTCAGCTTTATTATCATAGGCGATAACATCGGCAGGAAAACAAATATTTATAATTCCCTTGCTGCATCAGCTTTTCTGTTGCTTTGTTATAACCCCTATTGGTTATGGGATGCAGGATTTCAGTTATCATACATTGCTGTGCTTAGTATCGTTGTTTTCATGAAGCCGGTTTATAACTGGTTTTATGTTAAAAATAAATTGCTCGATCACGTTTGGAAAATGGCTTCAATCAGTATCGCGGCACAAATTCTTACCACACCGGTAAGCATCTATCACTTTAAACAGTTCCCCAATTATTTTCTTGTTACAAACCTGGTGGCAGTGCCATTATCGAGTATTGTTATTCTTGGAGAACTGGCCCTTTGCGCAATTTTTTTTATTCCATTACTGGCAATACCCTGCGGAAATATTACCTATTGGCTTATAAAAATGATGAACGGCTTTATAAACTATATTGATAAAATGCCGTTTACTGTCACCGGTAATTTGCAACTATCATTGGCACAGCTCATAGTAATTTATCTCATCATTTTTTGGGCAGGAACATGGATATTTAAAAAGAATAAACCGGCACTGCTTATTGGAACGGGCTTTCTTTGTTGCTTTTGTACTTTGAAAAGTTATTATGAAATTAACGCATCACTGCAGAAAAAACTTGTGGTGTATGATATCCTTCACCATCAGGCAATCGATTTGATTAAAGGCCGGGAATGCATTTTCATTGGTGATAATATTCTTTGCCACGATCCGCCTCTTAAAAATTTCATACTCACACCTTCAAGAATTGAAAACAGGATCAGGGGCACTACGGAACTATCACCAGTTACTGATAGGATCACAGAATTTTTGATCGGTGATAAACACATACTTATTATTGATAGCAATGTTACCATTAAAAGTTGTCCGGCAACCTCTCCTGCAGATATCGTAGTTCTTTCATGGAATCCGGACATTACATTATATAAACTGCAACAAAT
>CAXTDO010000887.1:2033-2653 GCA_964242315.1 uncultured Flavihumibacter sp. | reverse complement strand
AGGCAATAATTTCTGGATATTGAAGTCAACAAAATCACCTTCCTCATGCGTGTAATGAACACCCACCGAACCGGTAACCTCTGTAAATAAAACATCCGCCGCTATGCTGTTTGCAGGGGGCGGGTTACCAAAAACGGCATCTTTCCAACTGATGTTTACAACTTTATCCGCAGTTATATTGGTTATCACCTGTCTTTTGAAATCGGGCCAGAGTACTACTAATGAATCTACCAGCCTGCAATCACCCAATCCGAAATGGGCCATGCCCTGAACGGATGACAAATAACCTCTATAGGGCGAGTGTTCATATACCTGGCCTTTGCCCTGTTTGTAATAAATATTGATCCAGGTGCCTAAACCCCCTGGATTAGCAGCGGTTCCTGTAAAAGTAATGTTCAGGTAATGCCTGCTTTTATCACCGGCATGAATTGTTTCGTTTTTATATACATAAGCTTCATCGTTAATATTGTTCACTACAACATCCATGTCGCCGTCATTATCGAGATCGGCATATGCGGCTCCGTTTGAGAAGCCCGGAACGGTGAGGCCCCATGCCCTGGTATCGTCCTGAAACTGCAGGTTACCCAGGTTTTTATACCCGTAATTGTGCAGCTTTACCT
>CAXTDO010000887.1:0-2023 GCA_964242315.1 uncultured Flavihumibacter sp. | reverse complement strand
GCTTTACCTGGGGTATCTGGGTAAGAACATCGCTCCAGGAAGCTATAAGCGAAGCTTTGGAACGGTAAACCATGAAGTCGTGGTCGGTAACATCTTTAGGGTAGCCGTTTGTAATAATAATATCACGGAAACCGTCGTCGTCGAAGTCTGTAACCAGCGGAGTCCAGCTCCAGTCTGTTTCAGCGGCTCCGCTTAAAAAACCCAGTTGACTGAAGACGGGTGTACCGGTGGAATCCCCCTGTTTCAGGGAAGGGCCCTGATTGATCTGGATGGAATTTTTACTGTACTGGTATTGATAATGATACCGGTCGAAGTTCTGCATGGTCTGGTAACTGTTTGATCCGAGCATCATTTTTTTGCGGTAATTATCCTGTGGGTTCATATCCAGCTCCACCACATCAAGCAACCCATCATTGTTAAGATCCTGCATGTCTGCACCCATGGCAAAAGTAGAAGTCTGTTTGAAATATTCTTTTGCCCGGTCGGTGAACGTTCCGTCATGGTTATTGATATAAAGCAGGTTGTTGGAGAGAAAGTCGTTGGTTACATAGATATCCTTCCAGCCGTCGCGATTGATATCGGTGATGATGGCTGCGTGGCCGTAGCCTTCTGTTCGGATGCCGGCCATATAAGAAATGTTGGTGAATACAGGATGCTTAAAAGTATCGTTCCAATCGTTCCGGTAAAGCCTGCCGGTACTGGGGAATGAGCCGTCTGTTATGAGCGGCCTGAATTTATTAGGGTTATCTGCAGGTATATGCTGGTTAACAGTAAGGTAAACGTCCAGGTCGCCATCGTTATCAAAGTCGAAAAAATTTGCCATGGTAGTATGGGTAGTGTCATCCAGTCCATACTCCGCTGCCTTTTCCCTGAATATGGGAGTGCCATTTTTATTGCCCTGATTAATATAGAGGAGATTCTTTCTATTTTGCGGGTTGCTGCTCATAGATACGGATACATATAAATCCGGCTTTCCGTCGTTATTGATGTCAACTACCGAAACGCCCCGGCACCAGCGGCCTTCGCCTGTAACGCCTGCGGTGGCGGTTACGTCTCCAAAGGTAAAATTGCCTTTGTTAAGGTACAATTTACCCGGCACCATGTTACCTGTAAAATAAATATCCTGCAGCCCGTCGTTATTGAAATCGCCTATGCCTACTCCTCCGCCGTTGTAAATATTAACCTGGTTTAACGGGTTCAGGGAGTCGGATTCGGTGATGGTATTATTGAAATGAATGCCTGTATGAGATGAAGATTGTAATGAAAACAATGTATGTTGTTTGCAGGATACAAACATCAGCAAGCAACCGGAAATGTATAAATATTTTTTTGAGAGAAGAGCGTGCATGGTGAATAGACCTATTAGCCTTCCGAGATTTTTTTTAAACACAGAGGGCACAGAGGGAGGAAACACAGAGGGCGCAGAGGGTTTCCTCTGCGCCCTCTGTATTTCCTCCCTCTGTGCCCTCTGTGTTTAAAAATTCTTCGAAAGTCACGATGTTAATTATGCCCCGGGTTCTGTATCAATGTAGGCCCGGAAGCTTCGGCAGACTGATCGATCTGCACTTGTGGGATGGCATATACTTCATGCTTTCCCTTTACAAATTTTGCGCCTTTTAAAATATCGTAGGTTTGAGGTTTGGGAAGGTAAAACTCAAATTTTGCCACTTCTTCCGCCATGTATTTATTTAAAAGATCTGCCATATAGCCTGGCTGGGTAAGATCATACCTTTGAAGATCAAAGAACCGGTTACCTTCCTGTGCAAATTCCAACCTTCTTTCAAATCTCACGGCTTTACGGGCATACTCTTTACCGTTAGCAACAAATCCATTGGCGCCCGAGTAGGTTGCCACGTCATAATTGGCGGCAGGCGCAGTGGAAAAGCCTAATGATGGATCAGCATCCTTAATATATTTTTTCAGGAAACCTGCCGGGTTAGCAGCCCTGGCGCGTACCCGGTTCACCAGATCTTCAGCTTCTTGAAGGGAACCGATTTCCACTTCACATTCAGCAGACCATAAC
>CAXTDO010000886.1:0-2657 GCA_964242315.1 uncultured Flavihumibacter sp. | reverse complement strand
GTGTAGGCAACCTTATAATAATATTTTGCCTTCACAAGGCTAACCACTTCAAAGCGCACCTCTTCATAACGAATTACAACATTCGCATTTACCATTAGTGCCGGTGGTATTTTATTAACGGCATAATCGATATCACCCGCTATGGCGTGCAGCGTAATGAGACCTGTTATAATTAAAATGACAATTTTTTTCATAAATCATTTTTTCTTTTTAAATACAATCTGTTCACTGTGTTTCTTCACCACATAGCCAAAAAATTCACGCAATGAGTTATAATCCTCGGGTGTAAAATTTGCCTTTTTAAGCACTATTCTCGACCGTAGCTGGATACCAGTACCGGATTTGCCGATCAGGTATTCAAAGAATCCTTCTCCTGCGTTAAAATCTACCTTAGCAGATTTTGGCAATTCATCCAGCTCATAATCTTTTGGCATTTCCATGTTCAGCACAAAAGTTTCATTCATTGTAAAAGGCATTTCAACCGGGTAATTCCGCTCCGCCGCCTTGAACAGGTTTTCTTTATATCCCTCAGACATTAAAGGATTAAAATAAAGTATGTCTTCATTGTTAGCATTTATTATAAAATCATAATGAACTTTTACAGGCTCATCAAGCATCTTCAGGGAATCTATACCTTCATTAAAAATTTTAAAGTCTGCGCTATATCCTGATTTTATATTTTTATAAAAAGATTCTATCCCACTTTTTTTTATTTTCTCACGCATTTGTGATGATTCAATAAAGCCAAGTGAAGAGTTGTAGCTTCCGTCCAATTGTCCCTTCTCATTGTTTATTATAAATACACTCGTAAACTTTTGTTCCTTAAGTGAATCCGTTTCAAAATATACTGCGGAGGGCTCTTTACTGATCACACGTGCAACGCCGTTATAGCAATTTCCGGCAAGTTTCCCAAAGCCTAACGGACGGGTGGCATCCAGGTAATAGGTGTGATCACCTATATAAGCGGCGGCTATCACGTAATTAAACCGGTTTAATAATGGATATAAGTCACTGGCAAAGCCATGTTCACGCGTACTAAGCAATAATGGATCGGTTTTAATGTCTTCATGACGAAGCATGGTAACCAGTAACAGGTTGATATCTGCCACACTACCGTTTTTATTTTTAAATATTGTCTTAAGGGTATTATTAAGCTTTAAATCACTGTAGTTGGTGCAGGTAAAATTATTTCTCACAAACGAGTATATCTTATTTGCTTTTTCCAACGGATCGGTAGATCCGCCTAAAATAGCTTTCAGGTCGTCATCCAGCCAGTTATTATTTTTTTCAAGGGCCAATCCAAAATCCTCATCTTTCATCAGTTCTTCGCTGACGGAAGCCCAGTTTCCCATAATTACTTTTACAGGCTGATTAGGAAAGCGGTATTGGGAGAGCTGAAATTCGATTTTAGACACATGATTTCTTATGGTAGAAGTAAAATTTTCTTCTTTTATAGGAGGCACATCTTTTATCACCCATCTTGTATTAGTAACATTGCTGCTTAGCGACACGTGTTCACTGCTCGACGATATAGAAGCGCCTTCCTGAACAACATTGTACGTTTTATAACTGCTTGCAGCGGTATTAATAAAATAAGGAATATAACCCTGTGCCATGGAAACGTAGTTGAAAAACTCAGGTAAGGCAACCTGGTACTCGCTCCACAAACATGGGTAGTCGCCCTGGAAGGTCCAGGGTTGAAGGTTAAACAGGAAGTCGGAAGAAACGGTGTAGGAGTATTCAATAATAGAATTTTCCTTAACAGCAGGGAAAGTGAATTTTTTTCGTATTAAGTTACCGGAGATTTTTTCTTTGAAGATGCTGCTGTTTTCGAGCCTGGTTTCAACTACCTGTCCGTTTTCAAGATTATAGGTAACTGCTTTAAGGTTGTCCAGTTTTTCTTCTTCCTGTCCTTTGGAGTATAGATACACATCTTCGTTTGCTGCGTCAAAGCCGTTACGGCTCAATATTTTTACGCGTTTCTGCCGCTTGAAGTAGAGCGTAAACCAGCCTTTGGTATTACCCTCGAAGTAAGAACTCCCGATGTCGGCAATAACAACTGCATTTACGCTGGTATCGAAATGATGTTTAGATAAATCAAAATCTGCGGGAGACACTTTACCAAATTTAACGGGGGCCTTGTCTTGTGCTAAGGACACAGACATTGGCAACAATAGAACTATTGTTGCACAAAGCGTGATGAGCTTTGATTTCATGAGGTGTTTAAGGTTTAGGGTTGTATAAAGACCTCTCAAAATTATATAAAGTATTGAATAAATTGTAATTGTTGTCATAAATCAATTGTTCGTTAAGGGGTGAATGATGCTATTGCTAGCTGAAGTTCCGGATAGCGTTGGCGGCAAAATTTGATAAATATCAAATTTTTGAGATAGTGGAGGATTTATTTTAGGGGAAGTTAGATATAGCGTAGTGCCGTTAGTAAATCGGCAATATGTCCAATTAAAATGTAATTTATGCCAAATACGTATACGCAAATTCACATTCACACAATCTTTGCTGTAAAAAAGAGAACCGGTTTGATTCAGCAAAAATGGGAAGACGAGTTGTTTAAATATATAACCGGCATCATTCAAATGCGTGATCATAAATTATTAGCTATTAACGGAATGCCTGACCATATTCATATTTGTTTTGGT
>CAXTDO010000885.1:0-2668 GCA_964242315.1 uncultured Flavihumibacter sp. | reverse complement strand
CATACCATTGTCATGAACTGGTTTACCATTAAAAATATTTTGTAAAGTGCTAGAAGAAAGTGTATCTCTCTTAACTCCATCTTCTGGTAAAAAGTAAACCACATTGCCCCATTTTATATTTCCGATTTTGTCTGTCACTAAAAGCAATGTAAGCGTAGAATTTTTTTCGAGGTTTTTCTTGATTTTGAGTTCTTCCGTAACTGGCACAATAAGTAAGTCGTAATTGTTATCGCGAGGCACAGTTTTAGCGGCCTTAAAATTCAAATTTTGTTTTAGTAATTCAATGTTATCATTTTTACTTGTGCTACTCGTCGCATTAATGCCAGTAGCTTTGTTTTTTTCCAACCAGGAATTAACCTTTGTTGAAAGAATTGATATTGAAGCTTGCTGAGTGTCTGAAGTTAAGCCCCTTTCTTTTTTACAATTAGTTAAAAGAATTGACAAAAAAAATACAATCAGAATGGATTTACTTCCATGGTAGTAAGAATTTAAACGAAGTTTTTGGAGTTTCATTATATTGATTTAAAAATGGAAAATTAAGCACTGCGTATAAACTATCGTTAAGATAAAAAAAGCGTTCAAAAATTCCAAAAAATTTATCAATTTTTATAATATTATTATTTTTTCTATAACATCAACAGCCTCTAAAGTTATCTAATTCCTTGCTTTGGAAAGAAGTTTAGCAATGTTTAGAATAATAAATTCAAGCTTTTCTTAAAAAACCAACACTATCCCCTAATTTTTTTATAATTCAAAGTATCAGTAGCCACAGAACATTTAAAAACTTTTAGAATGCCAATGACAGAGGCTAAACTGCAGATCATTGGGAAAAGCTTGGGTCAT
The DNA here is from genome assembly GCA_964242315.1 of uncultured Flavihumibacter sp. Classification (GTDB taxonomy): domain Bacteria; phylum Bacteroidota; class Bacteroidia; order Chitinophagales; family Chitinophagaceae; genus JADCRZ01. Next base: position 1,825 of record CAXTDO010000885.1, on the reverse strand, counting down.
AAATCCTTGCAAGCCACGCAAATTCATGCGGTCTTAATTTAGACGCTGTCCGCCTCTCCCTGCAAAAAGCGACAAACGCCATGTTCGAATGCAAGTAACCTAGAACATTTAATTTACTTAACAGAGCCTTAGCTTAAGGCATAACGGGTAAGCATAAACATTATCCGGTATTCTTCCTGATTAATGCTGCATGAAAAGATGTGATTATGATTGACAATATAGGATTTACATCCTATTGTATGCAAGTTAATAGGAATTTATACAGGAGCACCTATTGGAAAATCAAACCGTTCCCGAGCCATTGCTTGACCGCAAATCCGCCGCCAAATATTTAAGGGTCTCTCCCGGCACGTTAGCCGTCTGGGATTGCACCAAGCGTTATGACTTAAAGCCGCTGAAAATCGGTCGTGCCGTCCGTTACCGGCGTTCCTTGCTGGATGAGTTTTTAGAAAGTCAGTTGAAAGACAAATAACACTGTTCGGCACTTTTACCATCGTCCTTTCCTCTTAAGAAATAACCTTAATCTACGGAGATTCGCATGAACATTGAACAAGCGAAAACGGTTCCGCTTGCCCTGATTTTAGAAAAACTCGGTTGCAGGCCAACAAAAGAGAAAAACCAAAAAGCGACCTACCTGTCCCCCATCCGCAATGAAAGAACAGCCAGCTTTCATGTCAATAACGCCACAAATGTCTGGTACGATTTCGGGATAGGCAAAGGGGGCAACATTATCGGGTTCGCCTGCGCCTGGCTCGAAAGTCATCACGAATCCTGCACAGTTTCCGATGCTTTGCGCTGGATTGAAAACATGTCGGGAAATGCGGCAGCCATAAAGCCGGTAGCCGCTCCTGACTTTGCAAAGGAAGACAGCAGCTTAATTTTAAAACATGCCAAACCATTGCAACACCCGGCGCTGCTGCAATATCTTAAAAATCGCGGCATCCCTTTAAAGACAGCCTCATCCTGCCTTGTCGAAACCCTTGTTCATAACAAGGACAGTAATAAAGACTTTTTTGCCTTGGGAATTGCTAATGAAAACGACGGCTATGAAATCAGGAATAAATTTTTCAAGGGGTGCGTCGGTTCAAAAGATATCAGTTTCATCAGAGGCAAGAAACCAAAGCCGGAAGGCATCCATTTGTTCGAAGGCGTCTTTGATTATCTTTCCGCCATTACCTATAAGAACATCTCTCAATTCGACGACGATACAATCGTCCTGAATTCACTATCCTGCCTGAAACGGGCCACGCCTTATATTAAAAACTATGGCTACCGTGTCGCTTATACCTGGCTCGATAATGATCCGGCAGGCGAAAAAGCAAGCAAGGCTTTAGCTGAATTTTTCATGACAGAAAATGATCTGCAGTATAAGCCGATGAACGATATTTACCTGCCCCATAAGGATGTCAATGCCTGGCACATGCACCGGTCAGGATTGTCGCTATGAGCAGGTCTGTGTCGCAAAACAAACTCATTGACCAGTTCAAGGTAACGGAAGTCGAACTGGTTTACCGCAACAGGCAAAAGCCGGAAGATCGCCCTAAAATCAGAGATCCGGAAAGCGCTTATAAAATTCTGTTGGCATCCTGGAATATGAACCGGATCGAACTGGTCGAAGAGTTCAAGATTCTATTGATGGACAGGGCGCATACCTGCCTGGGCGTTTCAAGCATATCCAGCGGTGGAATGTCTTATTGCATTGTCGATCCCAAGATTATTTTTGCCACCGCTTTAAAGGCGCGGGCTTCTTCAATCATACTTGCCCATAATCATCCTTCCGGAAACCTCAAACCAAGCGATGCCGATATCGCCTTGACCAGAAAGC
>CAXTDO010000884.1:0-2669 GCA_964242315.1 uncultured Flavihumibacter sp. | reverse complement strand
GGAAAAGCCGAGGTAGCACGGAGGTCCACGTAGGAACCGCCTCTGTGGACCTCCGTGCTACCTCGGCTTTTCCTCCGTGGTTAAAAAAATCAGTTAGGATCGAGGCCTGCAACATCATTTAGCAGGTCTACCTCAACCTTCAGGTTGCCGATGATAAAATCCTGGCGCTGCTGGGTATTCTTGCCCATGTAATATTCAAGTAGTTGTTGAATGTGCGTGTCGGGCATCATCAGCACCGGTTGCACCCGCATATCGGGACCGATGAACCGGCCAAATTCATCCGGACTGATCTCTCCCAACCCTTTAAAGCGGGTGGTTTCCGGTTTGTTGCCTAGCTTTTTTGTGGCCGCCTGTTTTTCATTTTCATCATAACAATAAATGGTTTGCTGTTTGTTGCGCACGCGGAACAGAGGGGTTTCCAATATGTACAAGTGATTGTTCTTCACCAGGTCAGGAAAGAACTGCAAAAAGAATGTCATCATTAACAGGCGGATATGCATACCGTCTACATCAGCATCAGTAGCGATGATAATGTTGTTGTAACGCAATCCTTCATAACCTTCTTCTATGTTCAATGCATGCTGCAACAGGTTGAACTCTTCATTTTCATAAACGATCTTTTTTGTCAAGCCAAAACAATTCAACGGCTTACCTCTCAAACTGAACACAGCCTGCGTTTCAACACTTCTTGATTTTGTTATAGAACCGCTGGCAGAGTCGCCTTCGGTAATGAAGATGGTGCTTTCTTTTTGTTTTTCAACAATCTTGTCCTTATCCTTCCCATTAGGTTCGTCGTTGTAATGAAAACGGCAGTCGCGCAATTTTTTATTATGAAGATTGGCTTTTTTAGCTCTTTCATTGGCAAGCTTTTTTATGCCGGCCAGTTCTTTGCGTTCACGTTCGCTTTGCTCGATACGCCTTTTCAGCGCATCGGCAGTTGTGGGATTTCTGTGAAGGAAATTATTCAGTTCTTTATTAAGGAAATCGCCTATAAAATTACGCACGGTCGGCCCATCCTCATACACTACCTGTGAGCCAAGTTTTGTCTTAGTCTGACTTTCAAAAACAGGTTCCTGAACGCGGATGGAAATCGCTGCGCAGATGCTTGCCCTGATATCGCCGACGTCATAATCCTTCTTAAAAAATTCGCGGATGGTTTTAACGAAAGCCTCCTTGAAGGCCAGCAGGTGTGTACCTCCCTGGGTGGTGAACTGTCCATTTACAAAACTGTAGTACTCTTCACCATACTGGTTTTCATGGGTGAATGCTACTTCAATATCGGGTCCTTTCAGGTGAATGATCGGGTAGCGTATGTCAACGGAATCTGTTTTGCGTTGTAAAAGATCCATTAATCCGTTTTTACTGACATATCTTTTGCCGTTCAGGTTGATGACCATGCCTGCATTAAGATAGCAGTAATTCCAAAGCTGGCTGTCGAGATGGTCATGCAGGTAATGGAAATTTTTGAAAACGGTATCATCCGGAATAAAAGTGACCAGTGTGCCATTCTCTTCCGTGCTTTTTGCTTCTTTGTGTTCTTTTACCAACACTCCTTTTTCAAATTCGGCTGCTTTCTCTTTTCCTTCCCTGAAGGCGGTTACCTTAAAATAATTGCTCAATGCATTCACGGCTTTTGTACCCACGCCGTTCAGACCCACACTTTTTTGAAATGCTTTGCTATCGTATTTGGCGCCTGTATTGATTTTACTTACTACATCCACCACTTTACCAAGTGGTATACCCCGGCCGTAATCGCGTACGGTTACTGTTTTGCCTTCAATGGTAATATCGATATGCCTTCCATAACCCATGGTGTGCTCATCAACACAGTTGTCGAGCACTTCCTTCAGCAACACATAAATGCCATCGTCAGGACTGCTGCCATCACCCAGTTTGCCAATGTACATTCCGGGGCGGAGGCGTATATGTTCGCGCCAGTCGAGGCTTTTTATACTTTCCTCCGTGTAATCAAACAAATTCTTATCTGCCATATCAGTTCCTGTGCGCTTTTATCAATGCTTATGAATTGCAATATTACAAGATTTAACTAAAACTTTTAGTAATCTCCGGTGCAAATATATACAAACGGGTGAAAAAACAATTTCTGTCGCACTAAAACAGCAAGTTGAATAATTAAATGGATGCAAGGCATTTAAAACCAGAATCGCTACTTTTGCGAATTGAAAAAAAGGCTGGCCTTTTATCGAATAATCCTTTCGATATTACGTTAGTGACTAATTATTTAACCGGATAAAAATCAATTTATGAAAAATAGAATTTTAATAGTAATCTTTCTGACCATTTCTATACCGTTGTTTATTACAAGCTGCGTATCCAAGAAAATCTTTCTTGCCTCTCAGGCCGCTCTTCAGAGCGCACGTACAGACAGTAACAGGCTGGCGAATAAGGTAACTGATCTGGAGAAAAGTATCGCAGACCTGACAACTCAAGGCGCCGGCCTTCAGCAAAATCTTAATGATCTGAAAAGCCAGCTCGATGCTACCAGCAAAGATGCTGCTGGAAAAATCGCTTCCCAGCAATCATTGCTGAACAAGAGTAAGGAAGAAATTGCTACGCAGCAGAAGAAGCTGGAAACTCTACAGGGCCTGCTTGAGCAGCAAAAGAAAAATGCGGACGCCCTTCGCCAGAAAATGGCTGATGCTCTTGTT
>CAXTDO010000883.1:860-2672 GCA_964242315.1 uncultured Flavihumibacter sp. | reverse complement strand
CGCCTGCATAAGTAACGCCATCCTTCTGATAAACGGGTATGGTTGGAGCCAGGGTAACCGCCAGAAACGTAGTAGCTGCTCCACCCAAATCCCTGGCCGTAAGCGTTTCATTGGAATTTGCGATGCGCAGGTTCAAGCCAAACGTAACTTTGTCGTTGAAAGACTTTGTTATCGCATTGATGCTGCCACTTAAACGATCGTAGCCCGTAAAACGCAACATGCCTGTATTTTTGAGATAGCCTATATTTATTTCCACCGACGAATTTCTATTTCCTACGGAAGCTGTCAGGCTGTTATTAGTTACTACGCCTGTTTTGTACATTACATCCTGCCAGTTGGTGTTGCCGACCGGGGTATTTTGGTCGCCGCCAACAAAGGGTTTAGGGGTTACGGATTTTAACACCGGGTTATTAAAGTCGTTGTTCCAGTCGAAAGCGTAAATATCACCATAGCCGGCTGCGGGGTCCTGTTTGTCGTTAACTGAAGCCTGCCATAGTGCCCGGCCCCTGTCCACAGCATTAAGCATGGTAAACCTCATCGATTTTTCTGATTGCAATGAAGTACTGTTGTTGAACTGGAATTGCACCTTACCGTTTGTGTTACCGCCGTTTTTGGTTGTAACGATGATCACTCCATTAGAAGCGCGGGCGCCATATATGGATTCTGCGGATGCATCCTTCAACACCTGAACAGAGGCTATATTTGCGGGGTCCATATTTTGAAACACTTCCGGCCTGGTAGTAGGTATTCCGTCTATCACATACAGCGGGTCGTTGTTTCCTAAAGTATTGGCGCCGCGTATCAGAATCCTGCTGTTAGCGCCATTAGGAGAACCATCCTTTTCAATATACAGGCCAGCCACCCTGCCCTGGAGGGCCTGCATGGTATTACCGGAACTGTTGTTTTTTACCGGGGACAGATCCACTACGGCAACGGCGCCTGTTAAATCCTGCTTTCGCTGGGAAGTGTATCCCACCACCACCACCTGGTCTAAATTCGACTGGTTTTCCTGCAGCTCCACAACTTGGTCAGGAGCGCCGGTCACTTTAACGGTGGCAGATTGCATGCCTACATAAGAAACGGTGAGATTGTCTCCCGGCGAAGCGGCAATGGAAAACTTACCGGTTGAATCGGTAGTTACGGCGCCGCTTTTTGAGGTAACGGAGACTCCTGTAAGCGGCTCTCTTGTAGTACTTTTTAACACATGACCTGTAATCCGTTGTTGCGCCAAAACGGTTACCGATAACATAAGGCAGGTAAAAACATAAGCGAGTTTTTGCATAATGTAGATTTTACAGTTATAAAATAATCAGAATTGCCGATTTAAATGAAGATGTGATGAAGATTGCAGCCTTGCAGGGAAGCTCAAGCGCTTTAAGAGAAACCTGTTATGGATTTTGTATTGAAGCCCATCGGCCGGCCGGAAGTGAAGAAGTAGAGTTTGTTCATACAGCAGCAATTTTGAGCAATCTAAACCCTAACTCACTATCCACTGTTTCGAAATTGTATCAAAAAAAATTGTATGGAAAAATTACTATTTATAACCTTAAAATGCTGATTTTAAATAAATTATCAACACTTTTAAAAATTACACTTTTAAATTTGTAACGGCTTATTTTAAATTTGTAACAGGTGTTTAATGAATCATGTTGGCCGTCATTCCTTTTATGGAGTAAAATGTGACTAAATTATGGTAAGTTCTGAAGATTTTTCTTTCAACCGGCAACCTTCACTGATAACTTATAAATGATACCTTGCAGGGTGATTCAGGACTTACACGATTGTAAAAACCACACTTTGCCAAAAGAAATT
>CAXTDO010000883.1:0-850 GCA_964242315.1 uncultured Flavihumibacter sp. | reverse complement strand
GTGCTGCCCTCCGATGACGACGCAAAGAAAGAGGATAGTGTAGATGTTGGTGGACACCGTATCATTAAATAATGGTAGCTTGTAACAGCAATAAAAATCCAAAATACGTTATAGGCTTTTCCCAATGTGTTGAATCGGATGAATGGCGAAAAACGATGCTGGAAGATATGAAACGGGAACTGTCGTTTCATACGGCAGACATTACTTTTATTTACCGGCAGGCCGATGGAAACAGCCAGACGCAAATAAGCCAGGTAACAGAATTATTGCAGAAAAACATTGATATCCTAATTATATCACCCAACGAAGCAGAGCCGCTGACACCTATCGTTGAAGAAACCTTTAAAAAACACATTCCTGTAATTGTCGTTGACCGGAAAATAGCTACTTCTTTTTATACTGCCTACGTTGGCGGCAACAACTACGAGATTGGTAAACTGGCCGGAGAATACGCACTGCAATTACTAAAGCCGGGCGATAAGATCTTGGAAATTACCGGCCTGCCGAAATCGTCGCCTGCAATAGAGAGAAATAAAGGCTTTAGCGATGCTTTGAAAAATAGCCCCGGCATCAATATAAGCGCACGGCTAAACGGCCACTGGCTGAAAGATACGGCAAAAAGCGAATTAGCCGGGGTAGTGGATCAATATGGTAACATAGACCTGGTGTTCGCTCATAATGAAATGATGGCCTTAGGTGCCAGCGAGGTGTACGATGAAAAGCACTATATAAAAAAGCCAAAAATTATCGGGGTTGACGGATTGCCCGGCAAAGGGATAGAATTTGTAGCCAACCACCTCATTACCGCTACTATGTTATACCCTACCGGCGGGGAAGAGTCTATCCGGAT
>CAXTDO010000882.1:0-2675 GCA_964242315.1 uncultured Flavihumibacter sp. | reverse complement strand
GAAGTCTATGGTGGAACCTTCTTTTTTTAAACCATTAATTGTTGCCGGTGAGGTGCCATAACTTTCTTTCATAGAGTTATATTTTTGTTTTCAAGTCCTAATAGATTATATACTATTTGTACAATCATTAACTCTTCATTGGTTTTAATAACATGAACAATAACGCTGCTTTTGCTGCAAGAAATTATGCCCTCGTTCTTCATGTTTTTCACTTTATCTAATTCAATTCCCAAGAACTCAAGACCGTCACATATTTTGCTGCGCACTTCAGGCAAATGCTCACCAATACCTCCGGAAAAAACAAGGGTGGTTAAGCCGCCTAAGACTGCGATATAAGAGCCGATAAATTTTTTTGTTTGATAGCAGAACTGCTCAATTGCCTCAGCGGCACGGCTGTCTGTATCTTTAATTTCCATTAGCTCCCGCATATCGGAGCTCGTTCCTGATATTCCCAAAAGACCGGACTCATGATTGATTAAATGACTAAACTGCTGGGGATTTAACTTTTCAAATTCCATTAAATACCATGCAACCCCAGGGTCAAGGTCACCCGTACGGGAACTCATTGGCAAGCCTGACGCCGGGGTAAAACCCATTGTTGTATCTATACTTTTACCATTTTTTACTGCGGCAAGACTTGCTCCGCTGCCAAGATGCGCTAAAATTATTTTGTCCGGCACTGCCTCTTTTCCGGCCAGTTTTTTCAGTTCCTGCATCAGGTAAGCATAAGATAATCCATGAAAACCATATCGGTGAATGCCCTTATTGTAATAATTACGCGGTATGGCTAACATTTTTGCAACTACAGGAAGAGAAGCATGAAAAGCAGTATCAAAACAAGCTACCTGTTTTAATGAGGGATAACGCTGGTTAAACACTTCTATCAATGCTATTTCTCCCGGTAAATGTTCAGGGTCGTAAGCACTGATCCTTTTTAACTCTCCTAATAATTCAGGAGTGATTATTTCAGGCTCCGTGCGTATCATACCATGAACGATGCGGTGACCGATGGCTTTGATTGAATCAAAACCGGCACGTTTTTCAAGCCAGTCAATAAGGTTATTAGCTGCTTCATTATGATTAGCAGATTGAAGGCTAATGCTATTTTGTTGTTTAGCAACGGAATCAGTGAAATTAAGTTTGGCTTTTTGTGTACCAATACTTTCTATTTCTCCATAAAACAATCGCTCAAACGGTTCTTCAAATTTAAACAGAGAAAACTTGATGCTCGATGAGCCTCCATTGATGGTTAATATGCTTTCCTCGTTATACATGTATCATTTTGTTTTATTCCAAATGAAGGCCCAATGCCGCTAACGCTTTAGATGTTGATAAATAATCCGTATGTGTAATACTTCTGATACCTAGATCGGTGGCGACATCCACGAACAGTTTTACATCGTCGATGTATATTACCTGGCTCAACGATACCTGTGCCGTATCAAGTGCCATCCGAAAAATAGAAGTATCTGGTTTTCTTATATGAACATAGCAGGATGATATAAAATAATCGAAGAGCTTATCCAATTTGTAGGTATGTATTCTATATGCATTCAGTTCCCTTGCTTCATTGCTTACTGCAACAATTTTTAAACTGTATTGAACTTTTAATTTTTTTATAAAGGCTATCATTTTTAAATCAGCAGTAGTTAAAGAGAACATGTAGTCGCGAAACTCGGCATAAGAGAAATTACGTTCCTTGTAGAACACAACACGGTTTAGATATTCATCAAGAGTTATTCTTCCTTCTTCATAAGTAACAAACATAATGCTGTGCCTCTCTTCCATTTCTGCTTCATCAAGCTTAAATTTTTCAGCCGCATCTTGTCGGAATTTACGGCCCCATCCGTTGCTAAGCATAACGCCTCCTATATCCAGGAACAATGTTGTTATGTTCTCTTTGTTCATAAATTAATTTTTGTTGATTGCTTTATTAACGCTTCAAAACCTGATACCACATCAAACAATTCTTCATCAATCGAACTTTGCCGTAAGCGATTAAAAGTATCGTGGAGGTAATCGAGTAATTCTTTTATGTTTTTTTCAGCACGTTGCATGGCGCTCAGGCGGCTTGCATTTTCGCTTGCCAATGATTCTGCACAGGCTTTAAACAAAGACACAAAAAGATATTCGCTGATGAGTGCAGATAATGTGGATTGAATTTCTCCTGCAACCTGCGGTAATTTATTTGTTGGCCATTTAATACTGGTAAATTCCTGCTGCCATAGTTCATCCAGCGGCAATAACCGCTGCATTACCGGAATATACCGATTCGCCTCTTTAGGTTGATTGTGAAAAAGGTATAACATTTTTGTTCCTTCTTTTTCCATGCTGTCCTGTGCTTTAATTAACACTCCGACTACCAACGATGTTATGGCATTAACCTCTGCGGGTACTGTAAAAAGTTTGGTTGTATTAAAGCCCGCATCCCTTAACAGTAATTGAACACGTTGGCCTACCGCCCATAATTCTTTTTTACCGGGGATGGCCTTTAGCGACTGCGATACAAAATCTGTTAATGAGTCATTGAAGCGTCCTACAAGCCCCTGGTCCGACCCAAAAACAATCACACCTGTAACTTCCTCATTTCGCTTTTTTTGCCCATCTTTAATAGTTGCGGCATTCACTATTTCTGACCGGAAATAGGCAGCAAGGCCCAATGTAACCGTTTTATA
>CAXTDO010000881.1:0-2677 GCA_964242315.1 uncultured Flavihumibacter sp. | reverse complement strand
TCATTCAATTTTCTTTATCTCTTCAGGCAATACATTCCAATGCTATACTGAATCCTGACTTAATCTGGTTAAGGGCGGCGATAGCTGGTGATTCGGCCGCTTTTCCAAGGTTAATCTCCATAACACCACAGGCGGCGGAGGCGGTGTTTCAAGATAAAGCCAATGATCCCAAGCACCTCGCTACCCCTCTGGCACCCGGCATAATAACCAAGCTTGTTACAAAAATAGACGGTATAAAATCCGTTACACAACCTTTCCCGTCGTATGAAGGTAAAATGAAGGAAAATCAAAACGACCGTACTTACCGCACCCGCATCAGTGAACGACTCAGGCATAAACAGCGAACCTGGACAATTTGGGATTACGAGCACATCCTGCTGCAACAGTTTCCTTACCTGGATAAAGTAAAATGTATTTCCCATTCCACTACATCAACAGAATTTGCACCCGGACATATACTGATTGTTACCCTGCCCATTGTAAGCGAAATAAATGCAGACGATTTGTATGAACCCAGATTAAGCACAGGACGGTTAGTAGAAATCAAGGCGTTCCTGAAAAAGTATCATACTCCTTTTGTAAACGTCAATGTTATAAATCCCGCTTATGAAAAACTAAAAGTAACGTGTTCTGTAAAATTCCTGCCGGGTGATGATACATTCAACAGTAACCGCTTAATTACTGATCTGAGAAATTATTTTGCGCCCTGGGCGCAATCCGGCAGCAAGGAAGTTTTTTTCAGATCTAAAATTTATGTAGCCGAAGTGATAAATTTTATAGAGGAAAGAAAGTATGTAGACTATATAACATCAATGCAGCTTGCCAAATATATTTCAGAAACTAATTTTGAATTATGCCCTGAGATAGCCGTAGGTTCAAATGAACACGCCATACTTACCAGCTACAACACTCATATTATAACCGCCACTAACGATTGTTGATGGAAAAGAGTCATATCATACCACCACTGGCTTCCATAAAAGATGCAGAGAATTACCCGCTATTACGTGAAAAGGGCATTTCTTTTCTGCAGGAACTAAGCCATGAACGTTGGACGGATCATAACATCCACGACCCCGGTATCACCATTCTTGAATTGCTGTGCTATGCACTTACCGACCTGAGTTATAGAACAAGTTTCGATTTTGCAGATATCGTAACGCCAAACGGTTCTTCTCAACCTGATCTTGAAAATCAGTTTTACCCGGCACAGGAAATATTCCCCTGCCATCCGGTAACAATCTCCGATTACAGAAAATTAATTCTTGATACCCTGCCTGGAATAAGAAACGTGTGGATCAAACCGGAAAGCGACGATAGTATCACAGCTTATGAGCCTAACATATTCGTTCATAAAAAAATTCATGAGTTAACCGTTCAACCGGCACTGGCAAAATCACCGGACGCACCTCTGAAAATTAAAGGATTATATTCTGTTAAGCTTGAGCTGGATAACCCGGGAATAATAAAGAAGGACTATAAAGTATGGCAAACCTATAATTGTTATACCAGGGAATTTTTTAAAAACATACCCGCAGCCAGTTGGGAAGATACCAATGAAATACAGCGGCTGCTGAAAGAGATCTATACCATTGCGGTATTAAACCTGCTAATGAATTTCAGGAACCTCTGCGAAGACTTTATTGATATCAGCTTCTCGAAAACCGAACGGGTTACAGTATGCGCAGATATTGAGGTAGATCCCACCGCTAATATTCAACAGGTATGGTTTAAAATATATGAACTCCTTTTCAATTACATTTCTCCGGCTATCCGTTTTTATTCAATCGGAGACCTGCTGCAAAAAGGAAAAACGATCGAGGAAATTTTTGAAGGGTACCTGGACCCTGAATGCTATATAGACCGCACAAGACTACAAGCAAACAATTCGAATCTTGAGGAGTTAAAGACGGAAGCACTTTTAAAAAAAACTTTTATTGATTCGGATGAATTGGAAAAATTCAATAAGCGCGAGGTGATACTTACATCAGACCTTATCAACCTGCTTATGGATGTTCCGGGGATAGTAACGGTTAAAAGTTTGATGATAAGCAGTTATGATGATAATGGTCCTATTGTTTTTAAAACTAAAAATGATTATTGCCTGCATTTAAATGACCCGGAAAAAAATTTTGAATTTATACTGGATTATTTCCTCCCGGTATCCGAACGCAAGAATAAAATTGTTCTTTTTAAAGGAGTGATTCCTTACAAGATTCCTGCCGCCGGCATAGGAACCATAAGCAGCGTCAATTATTCCAATGGCCAGTTTGCAGATGTTAATAATACTGAATTAGCTCCCCTATCAGGATCTTATCAATATTTAGATAATTATTACCCCGTACAAAATGATTTCCCGCCTGTATACCTCGTGGGCAAAGAAGGTATATCGGATAAAGCACCTGCTTTAAGAAAATCGCAACGCCTTCAATTGAAAGGCTACCTGATGTTTTATGAACAGATACTGGCAAATTTTCTTTCCCAGTTAAATAATATCACCGGACTGCTTTCATGGAAAAGTCAAACCGTTCCAAAGACCTACTTTTCACAACAGGTGAACGAGGTGACTGATAGAGATAAATTAATCGACTACCAATCTGATAACTACAAACAATATGAGGAAAGCTTCGAAAGCGGTGAGCTTGCAGCAGAAAGAAAAAACCGGTTCCTTAATCAC
>CAXTDO010000880.1:0-2678 GCA_964242315.1 uncultured Flavihumibacter sp. | reverse complement strand
TGGCTACTTTTTCCTGAAACTCCAGTGGTTCTTCCAGTAGATCATCTTCCACTACGATTTTTTTATAAAAATGGGTTTCATCGTACCATTTGGTGATGTAAAAATTTACGTCATCTACTTCTTTATCTGCCTTATGAACCAGGTGGTCTTCGGCATAATGAACATTCAGATAATCCAACACCAATATACCACCGGGTTTTATTGAATTTGCAATAGTACGTATGGCGTTATAATGTTCCCTTTCGGTTCTGAAATAACCGAAACTTGTAAACAAATTAAAGGTATAGTTAAAGTAATTGATCCAGAAGGGCAGCCGTAGGTCGTGCTGAAAAAAGTGAAGCTTATCAGATTCATGGGTCTTTGCTTCGGCGATATTTTCAAAAGAAAGGTCAATGCCGGTTACATCATAACCCAGTGAGGCCAGGATTGTGGCATGACGGCCTTTTCCACAGCCTGCATCCATCATAAATGAACCTGCGGATGGATGAAGGTAGTCAACCAGCCGTTTGATAAAATCTGTCGCTTCGTGATCATCCCTTGTAAAATAAAGCTGGTGATAATAAGGAGAACCGAACCAATTCTTAAACCAGTTATCGGGAACGCCCATCTTTTTTCTTTCAAATGTAGCTGCGAAATTTTAATTTGGATAAAAATGAAGTAAAAGAGTTGTGCTGTGATGCAGTATTTGTTATCAGCCAGTGGTTTATACCTGTAAGAGATCAAGGCTAATCTCTTGGTTCGGCTACATATAAGTTATAATTATCTCATGCCTCCCATCATTCCTTCCTTATTATTCTTATTTTTGGTGCTTACTAAACCTTAGCGCTTGTGGCATTGATCAAAAGTATATCTGGTATCAGGGGTACTATCGGAGGAGTGCCGGGAGAAAATCTTACTCCTCTCGATATCATAAAATTTACGGCGGCCTATGGAATATGGCTGAAGGAAAAAAGCAATGCCGGTAAAGTAGTAGTAGGACGGGACGGAAGAATCAGCGGCGACATGGTGCAAAATCTTGTTGTTAATACATTGTTGGGGATGGGATTAAATGTAATTGATATAGGACTATCAACTACACCGACCGTGGAATTGGCCGTGATTTGGGAAGAAGCAGGCGGCGGTATCATCATCACCGCCAGTCACAATCCCAAAGAATGGAACGCCCTTAAATTACTCAATAGCAAAGGTGAATTTCTCAGTGCCGAAGACGGTGTGTTTATTTTAGATAAGGCCGCGGCGGGTAACTTTTCATTTGCACCTGTTGACAAACTCGGCACGCTTACTACAGATCATTCCACCATGGATAGGCATATTCAGGCAGTAGTAAACCATCCATATATTGATCAGCCTGCAATTAAAGCAAATAATTACCGCGTCGTGGTAGATGCCATTAATTCAACAGGCGCATTATTCGTTCCACCATTATTGAAGGTATTGGGAGTGGAAGAAGTTATTTTGCTGAACGGAGAAGTAAACGGAAAGTTTGCTCATAATCCTGAGCCGTTGCCTGAAAACCTGGCTGCGCTGAGCGCTTCAGTAAAAAAGTCAAAAGCTTCCTTTGGCATAGCCGTAGATCCTGATGTAGACAGACTTTGTTTTGTTTGTGAAGATGGCAGCATGTTCGGTGAAGAATTTACCCTGGTGGCTGTTGCCGATTATGTGCTTGGCAAAAAGGCCGGCAATACTGTTAGTAACATGAGCAGTACAAAGGCACTGAAAGAAATTACTATTATGCATGGCGGTGATTATTTTCCTTCAGCGGTAGGCGAGGTGAATGTGGTGAAAAAAATGAAAGAAGTAGATGCTGTCATCGGTGGTGAAGGTAACGGAGGTATCATCATGCCCGATTTTCATTACGGACGTGACGCATTGATAGGTATCGGGTTATTTTTAAGCGCCTTTTCCTCACACAAAAACGGGCTTAAGTCTTTTCGTACCAAATACCCCGATTATTTTATTTCGAAAAATAAAATTGAGCTGGAAAACGGCGTAGATGTGAAAGCGATCCTCGAAAAAATAAAAGAGAAATATGGCCGCCAGCCCATTAACACTGAAGATGGGTTAAAAATAGAATTCGATTCAGACTGGGTTCATTTAAGAACATCCAATACAGAACCCATCATACGTATCTACGCAGAAAGTAATTTTGAAACCACTGCAAATAATATCGCTATGAGGTTGATGCACGATATTAAAGAATTCCTTTAACAGGTGTGAGGTATGGGGTATTAGGTAAGAATTATGAATTATGAGTTATAAATGATGATCTATCAGATGCAGTATTATAAATTTTTTCTTAAAGTGAGTTTCATTAATAACTAATAATTGGTAATTCATAATTCTTACCTCACACCTCATACCTGATACCTCAGACCTGATTAACAATGACCAGAATATATTTTGATAATGCAGCCACTACATCTTTAGATCCGGTAGTGCTTGATGCAATGATGCCTTATTTGACAGAAAAATTTGGTAATCCTTCTTCCATCTATTCCTACGGTCGTGAAAGCAGGCTTGCGATAGAGAATGCACGTAAAACGGTTGCCAAGATTTTACATGCACATCCTGCAGAAATCTTTTTCACTTCCGGCGGAACGGAAAGTAGTAACACGGCAATTTGCGCCTCGGTAAGAGATCTGGGTTGTAAACACATCATCACTTCTGCGCTGGAACAC
>CAXTDO010000879.1:0-2701 GCA_964242315.1 uncultured Flavihumibacter sp. | reverse complement strand
CTTTGTTACATGTCGGCGGCGAAAATGGAAGTAAGATCCAGGTGAATGACCTGCTTGCAATCATCGGGAAGCCAGGTGAGGACATATCTTCTTTATTAAAGGGAGGCCAGGCAGCACCACCGCCTGCTGAAGACAAAAAAGAAGTTCCGGCGGCAAAACCTGAAGCTCCAGCAAAAGCACCTGAGGCCGCATCCGCTCCCATGGATATTTCTAAAATTGAAGAAGTGATCCTCATGCCCAGGCTGAGCGATACCATGACGGAAGGCGTTATCGCCGATTGGCATAAGAAAATAGGTGACGATGTAAAAAAAGGCGACCTGCTTGCTGAAATCGAAACGGATAAAGCAACCATGGAGCTGGAAAGTTATAAAAACGGCAAATTGCTTTACATCGGCGCACAGAAGGGTGATAAAATTCCGGTCAATGCATTATTATGTATTATTGGAGAACAGGGTAAAGTGGATGTTGATAAAATTGTAGCCGCATCTAAAGGTGGTACTGTATCAAAAGAAGGAACCACAAAAGCAGACGAGCAGGTTTTGAAACCGGTTGAGTCAAACGCAGAACAGTTGGCAGTAGATCCTGCTCCGGAGCAACAGGCAACTTCTTCAAAAGAAGGTCAACAGGTTGAAGCAGCATCCTCTCTCAATGGAGACGACGGGCGTATCAAGGCTTCTCCTCTCGCAAAAAAGCTGGCAGCAGAAAAAGGTATAGATATTTCTAAGGTTCCCGGCAGCGGCGATAGTGGTAGAATCGTGAAAAAAGACGTTGATAGCTTTGTTCCTGCCAAAAAGGAAGCGGAAAAACCGGCACAGGCAGCGAAACCTGCAACGACGGCTACTCCACAGGTGTCAGCCGGACAGGTAAGCTTCGAAGATGTACCGGTATCGCAGATGCGTAAAACCATTGCACGCCGCTTGTCGGAAAGCATGTTTACCGCCCCTCACTTCTATCTCACCATGAGTATAGATATGGATAGCGCCGTAGCAAGTCGTGCAAAGCTTAATGAAATATCCAAAGTAAAAATTTCTTTTAACGATATTGTTTTGAAAGCAGTGGCTGTTGCCCTAAAACAACACCCAAAAGTAAACAGCAGTTGGATGGGCGATAAGATTCGTGTTAACAATCATGTCAATATCGGGGTAGCCGTAGCAGTAGAGGAAGGTTTGCTGGTGCCGGTTATTCGTTTTGCCGATACAAAATCCTTATCCCAGATTGCTGCGGAAGTAAAAGACTTTGCGCAGAAAGCCAAGGATAAAAAGTTGCAGCCTGCAGACTGGGAAGGAAGCACTTTTACTATTTCAAATCTCGGAATGTTTGGCATAGATCAGTTTACGGCTATTATCAATACACCGGACGCCTGCATATTGGCTATTGGCGGCATTGCGCAGTTACCGGTAGTTAAAAATAACGCTGTAGTTCCAGGTAACGTGATGAAGTTAACACTAAGCTGCGACCATCGCGTGGTTGATGGAGCAACAGGAGCAGCCTTTATGCAAACAGTAAAGAGCTTACTGGAAGAACCGCTGAGGATGCTGGTGTGATAATGGTTGATACATATTAATGTAGTTGACGTAGGGTTTAATTCTTTAGCAGGCATCCCTTGTGTCCTTTGTGAATTACCTTTGTGCCCCTTGTGGTTAAAAAAACTCTCTGAATTTACAGAGTTTTTTTAACCACAAGGGGCACAAAGGTAATTCACAAAGGACACAAGGATTTCTGACCATGCATTTTTCAGTTCAAAAAGAAATCACCAGGAAAAAACAATCACCTTTTAAAGGATTGATCGACGTATTGATCCTCATTATAGCCATACCTGTTATTATTATCGCCGGCATTAGTCTTTCCCTATACTCCTTCTTGCTTTGGATAAAAAATAGCATCTTTAAAGAAGCAATAAACCTTTCAGCAGATGACCACTATCATCTCGAACTGGACCTTGTTCACAACGAGCACGTACATATAATTTTAATAGAAGATGAGTTTGATATAGAACTTACTCAGCTTAATGAGGCGTGGCAGCAGGAAGTTTATAACGAAGAAACCTGTTTATACAGAACACAAACTATTCCCGTGATACCCGAATTAGAAGGGGGCATTACCTGTTTTTACTTTAAAGAGCAATACAATGGTTTGATTTTACAGGTGCTTCCCATGAGCAAGAATAATGACGGACAAACATTAAATACTCAACTGGTATTCATTAATTATGAAAGCCTGGATCTAACATGGATTGATGAAACAGGGCCGTTCTTTTTATATAATGATGATAAAAATGTTCAGCAGGTAAAGGGCTTTAATAAAAAAGAGCAGCTTATACTTGAGCTATTACCAGCCCGCGCTTCTGTTTGAATGTAGTGATGCTAACTTAGCGTGAATACTGGACTACAATGAATGTAAATCAATGAATTAAAGAAAATTCAATGGCATACAAGGTCTGAATGCTTATTTGATCGGGTACTATCCTTCAAAAATCAAAGAAAAAACAATCATCCTTGTTTGAAGCTTATCAATAACATTGGAGAATTTCAGGTTGGGATCGCGGCTGTGAGAGTTACCCAGACCGTTGCTTATCTTGATTTCCGGCGAAAGAATGAAAAAAGGCATATAAAAATTGAAGCCCACACCCCCTTCAATACCATAATCGAAGGGTTGCAATTTTACAAGGTCGCCTGCATTTTTTGCACGGGCTTTACTGGAG
>CAXTDO010000878.1:0-2714 GCA_964242315.1 uncultured Flavihumibacter sp. | reverse complement strand
AAAACGTGCTTCGCATCGTTTTTCATCGTCCCCTCCTTGAAAAGGAGGGGAACCTTGAACCCGAACTTCAAAATCCTTAACTTAACGACATGCCCACAAAGGGCACAAGGGCATTAACCAAATTGTAAAATCATTACAAATTCCTTATTCAACGGCATTGATATTTCCTGTAATAAATTTAATTTATTTTATTGCACAGAGGGCGGGGGAATCTTTGTACCCCATTGCATATTCGGTTCACTACCCATCGTTATAATCAGTTTACCTCCTTTCATCAGTTCATCACGGTACAACCAGCAATTGTTTAGGGGCTTGCCATTAAACTCGGCCGATTGCACATATACATGATCTGCAGCATTGTTCTTCGTTTCTACTACCAGCTTCTTTCCGTTTCCCAACCGGACGGTAGCTTTATCAAACACCGGACTCCCTATTTCTACTATCGGTTTCAAATCAGTAAAGCCTTTTACGTCAAATAATCCCAGGGCCGCCATTACATACCAGGAACCTAATTGCCCCTGGTCTTCATCCTGCCCATAGCCATAGCCATGAATTGGTTCGGTACCATAAAATTCATCACAGATGGCACGTGTCCACTTCTGCGTGAGCCAGGGTTTGCCGGAGAAATTAAAAAGCCAGCTAGCATGAAGATTAGGCTGATTGCCATGATTATACAATGATTTGATACCGGCAAAAGCATCAATCTCTTTTCCTCCACCAAAGGAGTTCTTTTGTGCGGTATCAAAAATATTTTTAAGCCTGTTGCTAAATTCTTCCTTACCTATAGTGTTAATCAATGCGGCGGGATTTTGAGGAACAAAAAATGTATACTGAATGGCATTGCCCTCCTGAAAACCTCTCCAGGGCTGATAGGGATCGAATTTATCGATAAAACTGCCGTCTGCTTTTTTAGGCTGGATGAGTTTTTCGGATGGATGATAAAGTGTTTTCCAGCCGTTGGAATATGCTATCAGCTTTTTATAGTCATCATTTTTATTCAATGCTTTTGCCATCTGTGCGGCGGCAAAAGCGCTGAAGCTATACTCCAGAGTATGAGAAGCCGAAAAATGCGAACCGGTGGAATCGGTCTTATCCTGTTCCAGAAAAGGAGAAAAACCACGGTCAACAAATGCCTTTACATCCGTTTTGCCGGAACCTACCGGCCTGTTCTTCACACTCACTTCATTTGCTTTTACCGCATCGTAGGCAAGCGCAATATCGTAGTCCCTGACGCCTGCCTGATAAGCAGCGGCAATGGCGAGGCCAACCATGTTGGTTCCTACGCCCGACACGAAATTACTGTTGGCAATGCCATCGCCAAACCAGCCGCGCTCTTTATAAATTTCCAGTTGGGTATGAACGTAGTTGCTGTAATGTTCCGGGTAAGAAAGCGCCCACAATTGGGTAAGATTCCAATAGGCTCCCCAGATAGCATCCGTATTGTAAAAGTCATGGCTGAACGTTCCGTTTGCAGCACGCGGTAACTGACCGATGGATCCATCATGGCGGGGAAAGTTGCCATTTACATCACTGGCAATCCCTCTTCCCAACAGTGCATGAAACAACCCGGTATAGAATTTAATTTTGCTTTGCTCATCGGATCCCTCCACATAAATTTTACTTAGCTCATGCTGCCAGGTATCCTGCGCCTGTTTCTTTGCCGCGTCGAAAGAAAGGGCCTGCGCTTCGGCCACCAGGTTTGCTTTTGCATTGGTAGTGGAGGTATAGGAAAGTCCTACTTTGATTTCTATTTTTTCTCCTTCGCCTGTCTGGTAGTGCAACACAAGGCCGGCGCCTTTCCCTTTTCCGGATGACATATTTTCATGGACAGCCGTAGCGGTAAAAGCGCTGATGCGTGCAGGTTTTTTACTAAGCTGGCCATAGAAATACATGGAAACCTTTCCGCCTGCATCGTAAGTATGAACGTACCTGGGATAGGTATTCACAAAGCCTTCAAAATGCGTATCGTCCGTCATGGCAATACCGGCATCAGTCACCTCGCCGCTTTCGCCCTGCCTGTTGCCGATATCAAGAATAATATGCGACTGGTCATTTTTTGGAAAAGTGTACCGGTGAAATCCAACCCTTTTTGTAGCGGTCAGTTCAGCGGTAATATTATAATCGCTTAACAACACTTTGTAGTAGCCTGCTTGGGCTACCTGGTTATTACGGTCGAAATGCGAGCGGTACCCGTTTGTGCTGTCAAGGTCACCTGGCTTTACTTTTAACGCACCCGTTGCAGGCATAAAGCTTACGCCTCCCACCTGCCATTCATGAAAGTGCACAAAGCCTTCAATAGAATTTTGCCTTGTGTCGTAGCCAACCGCCTCCCATCCGGAGGGATTGCCATAATGAGCATTGGTAGAGGGGGCCAGTTTTGCCATTCCATAAGGTACTGCTGCCGGCGTGTAAAAAAACCACCGGCTGTGAGCGGTGCCTATGTTGGGATCTGCGTATTTCAATACGTTCTGGGCTGTCAGAGCTGATGATGCCAGTGCGGTTATTATGATAAGAAGGTATGGCTTGAACGAATTTCTCATATAGCAGACAAATAAGGGAGCGACCTATAAGGTTTTCAAAACCTTATAGGTCTAAATTCAGCGTCTTTGATAACAATTACGCTTTTAATTATGAATTAATAATGCCTCACAAATTCGAATACCCTACGTTTAGACCTATAAGGTTTTGAAAACCTTATAGGTCGGATGCGCTTT
>CAXTDO010000877.1:1557-2741 GCA_964242315.1 uncultured Flavihumibacter sp. | reverse complement strand
CCGTGGCCCTCCGTGCTACCTCGGCTTTTCCTCCGTGGTTAAAAAAAACTTCGAACCAAACAACGAACATGAAACTAAAACTCCTCCTTTCCATGTTGCTTCTTTCATTTGCAATGACAGAAAAGAAGCATATCAAAGTATACCTCATCGGCGATTCAACGATGGCCAGGAAAGAAATAAAAGCCTATCCCGAAACCGGGTGGGGGATGCCTTTCTCCATTTTATTTGATTCAACAGTTACGGTAGATAACAGGGCTATGAATGGCCGCAGCACCCAATCCTTTATTACCGAAAACCGCTGGCAGCCTGTAGTTGATAACCTGGAGGAAGGCGACTATGTTTTTATCCAGTTCGGACATAATGACGAAGTGCCCACAAAAGCAACATATACCACTCCGGAAAAATTCACTGCCAATCTCATAAAGTACATTACGGAAACAAAAAGCAAAAATGCGGTCCCTATTTTAATTACGCCAGTTGCCCGAAGGAATTTTGACAGCACAGGACATATCGTTGGAACGCATGATGCTTACTCCGAGTTGGTTCGTTCCGTAGCTACTATTTATAAGGTGCCGTTAATTGATCTTGATAAAAAAAGCCAGCGATTGTTACAGCAATATGGCGTGGAGCAATCAAAGCTGCTTTTCAACTGGCTGGATGCGGACGAACATCCGAACTACCCCAAAGGTGTTCACGACAATACTCATTTCAATGAGCTCGGCGCCCGCAAGATGGCGGAGATTGTGTTGAAATCAGTTAAAGAATTACGTCTGGAGCTGGCAGAGCGGATTGTTAAATGATTAAAGTTTATGTGAGGATATTGAATTATAGATGCTTAATAATTGCCAGACGATGGCTGCATAAATTATGGTTTTGGATACAATTCAACATACTTTGGTACCTTGTTTCCCCTTTGCTGAATTGCTGATAGCTGACGGCAGTTATGTTTGAAAAGTTAATTTAAATTCTAAACCTTACATGCCTGATGAAAAAACTGTTATATTTTTTAAGGTGCACCTCGCTATTATTATTCTTTCAGGTAATTAGCTACCCAGCCAAAACGCAACAACCGGTAAATACATTGCCTGTGATTAAAGCAACTGCTTTTAAAAACACCACTTTCAATATTAAAAATTACGGTGCCAGCGCCGATGGAGCAACCTTGAATACCAAAAGCATTCAGG
>CAXTDO010000877.1:0-1547 GCA_964242315.1 uncultured Flavihumibacter sp. | reverse complement strand
AGATGACTGCAACGCAAAAGGCGGCGGAAAGGTAATAGTGCCGGCAGGACTATGGCTTACAGGGCCGCTTACCTTAAAGTCAAATGTAAACCTGAACCTCGAGAAAAATGCCTTGTTGCAATTTACCAGCGATTTTAATCAGTATCCGTTAGTGGAAGGTAATTGGGAGGGCTTGCCGCAAATGCGTAATCAGTCGCCTTTGTCGGCCACCGCACAGCAGAACATCGGCATAACGGGGATGGGCATCATTGATGGTTGGGGCGACGCATGGCGCAGCATAAAAAAGGAAAAGCTTACTGAATCTCAATGGAACAAGCTGGTAGCATCGGGAGGCATTGTAAGTGATGATAAAAAAACCTGGTATCCTTCCCAAAAAAACTTTAAGGGTTCACAGCTTAAAAATCCCGGTGCGATTACACCGGATAAAACCGCTGCTTTTTACCAGGACATCAAAGATTTTTTAAGGCCCAATTTACTGGTGCTTACTAATTGCAAACAGGTATTGCTGGAAGGCGTTACGTTTCAAAATTCACCGGCATGGTGCCTTCACCCGCTGATGTGTGAAGACCTGACCGTACGTAACGTGTATGTTAAAAATCCCTGGAACGCCCAGAACGGTGATGGCATTGACCTGGAATCCTGCAAAAATGTTTTGATAGAGAACAGTACATTTGATGTGGGGGATGACGGCATTTGTATAAAGTCGGGCCGGGATGAGGAAGGGCGTAAAAGAGGCATGCCTACCGAAAATGTGATTGTTCGCCATAACACGGTTTACCATGCCCATGGCGGCTTTGTCATCGGCAGTGAAATGTCGGGTGGAGCTAAAAACATTTATGTAGATGATTGCACTTTTATCGGCACTGACATCGGTCTTCGTTTTAAAACCACTCGTGGACGCGGTGGCATCGTTGAAAACATTTTCGTCAATAACATAGTGATGAAAGATATTCCCGGTGAAGCCATCCTGTTCGACATGTACTATGCTTCCGTAGATCCCGTACCGCTGTCGGGCGATAAAAGACTGCCACCCAAAGTGGAGACGATGCCTGTGTCGGAAGGCACGCCACAGTTTCGTAATATCTTTTTGAAAAATATTGTTTGTAACGGCGCCGCTAAAGCGATATTTGTAAGAGGGCTGCCTGAAATGAATATCAAAAACATCGTTATGGAAAATATGGTGCTTCAATCAAATGAAGGACTGGATATGACCGAAGCAAGCGGCATCATACTTAAAAACGTGCACCTGATTACCAAAATATCCGACCCCGTAGTGAACATCAATAACAGCCAGGAAATAACGTTTGAAAAGTTTACCTATAATTCCGGTGCAAAACTGTTGATGAATATTACCGGAGATAAAACAAAGGGCATTCAGGTGTCGCAAACCGATCTTACAAAAGCAGAACAGAAGGTTCAGTTTTCTTACGGCGCAACAGACAGCGCTTTAAAATTTAAATAAAGGAATACATGTGTATCAAACGATGGCTTGCCTTGCTGCTGTGTACTTTTTTTAGTGTTTCGTTATTAAAGGCCCAGTCATGGAC
>CAXTDO010000876.1:0-2743 GCA_964242315.1 uncultured Flavihumibacter sp. | reverse complement strand
CTGAACGGCTTATCAGTGATGACAGCTTTCAAAGCAATGTTGGAAAGCATGGTCGACTCTCTCTGCACACGTGAGTGGCTTTCCATAGGTATGAATGTGGCGCCCGATTTCAAAATCGCCATTATTGCAATCACCAGTTTATCCGAACGCTCTATCTTGACAGCGATTAAATCATTTGGCACGATCGACAGCCGGTTTTTAAGATAATTTGCTGCGCTGTTAACACGCTGATTTAATTCCTCGTAATTAATTGTGTTTCTGTTAAATCTCAATGCAGGGCTGGCCTGATGGCGCCTTACTACATCCTCAAACAACTCAATTACTGTTTTACTAAGATCCACTGGTGCTTGGTTGACATCACCGCCACGCATTGTGAAATCACTTTGTGCAGACCTGAGTGTAAGCTCGGCTACACTACGGTAAGGATTCGTTATAATCTGTTCTAAAAGGTGCACGAAGCATTCAGCAAAGTAAGAAAGCAAACTGTTTTTTTCAGATGATCGGTTCTCGAAGAAGACAACGCTGAAATTTCCGGACTTGAAAGACACATCGATGCGTAAATTTGCTTCGGCGAAAAAATTTTCCGACGCATCACCATTAAAACCAAGGCTAACTAACTGCAATTGTTCCCAGCTATCCGGCTGAAGATTCTTGTATTTGGAAAGGAAGTGTGAAAAATCATATGCCTGTTGACCATTCTCAGTATATTCCAACCTATTGCTTTCGATTAGTTGGATTAGCGTTGTATCACCCAATACATCTGACCTGTAAAAATGAATTGTTGAACCGGCGGCAAAAGAATTTTCACGATACGCCGGTGTAGCAATTGGCATGTCTGACATACCCGCGTATCGGTATAAAGCTACCTGTAATACACTAATAAAAAGCACAAACTGCTTATGCTCTTCGTTGTTAGTTACAGAACTAATCTGCTTGCTTAATGCATCTGGCAATTCATAATTCAATGTCCTTTTTTCCGCCACGCCCTGGTAGGCACTGCTAAGAACAGGAAAGCCTGCTTTTTTGCTATGCCTTAGTTTGCGGAACCAAAACATTTCACTTCTCTTTAATTCTAAGGCTTGCATATCAAGTTAAGATTGATCGTTGATCTATTTTAGCTCCCCAACTGTTTTAAACAGGGATTGCACGGGCTCTATAGGGGTGAAATCGCGATTTGCTATGTACGAAGGGCGTGGGTTTTCAACAGTCACCAGACGGTTTTCCACACTATTATATGTGATCAGAAATAAATTTCTGTCCCACGGAGAGAGATTGTTTGACGATGAATGGTATAACGAGCCATGAAAGAAGAGAACAGATCCTTTAGGGCCTTTTGTAGAAACAATGCCAGACTTGTTAACCCATTGTTCAAGAGTATTTCTTTTAATAGTGTACTTCAAGTCTACGGTCAACGTGTTCATAAATTGATTGCTTTTCTGGTATTTATCATACCATGAATCGTCTTTTTTAGGCTCCTCATTTAATGATGAGTCTTCAAATGAGGATTTGTGTGAGCCGGGGATCACCAGCAACGGGCCATTAAATTCATTTACTTCATCCAGGTAAACCATTGCCGTAACTACCCTGGAGCTGAGCATGCCGTCTTCGAGATGCCAATAAGTAAAGTCCTGGTGCCAGTCCCATCTATCCCCAACAAATGCTTTCTTTGAATTCAGTTTGGTTTGATGCGCATATACTTTACTTCCTAACAATTGCTCTGCAGGCGTAATTAATCGATTTGACCGAACGAGGCTTGCATACAATTCACTCGTTTCCTCAGGTGCGAAGACAGTTCGGACGCTGCCCTCCTTGTCGAGAATTTTACGAGGTGTATCGTAAGCAAATACATCTGTAAGTTCACTTATGAGTGAGTTGATCTCTCCGTTTGAAAAATGATTTTCAAGTAAGATGAAACCATTTTGATGGTATTCGTTGATCTGGGATTGATTGAGTTTCATAAATTAGAAGTTAAAAGGACTATGTTGTTGATAATGTAATCGCTCGGGATGGTCTTCTTTAACAGTATCCGAAATTGGTATTTCAATATTTGTAGCTGCAGCCAGGATGATTTTTTTCAATTGGTCCTCCATCAATAAAATTGATGTTTGCTCGTATAGCTTGTCGTTATACTCTATGATAAGGTTGAATTGGTTGCCGGTTTTAGAGAAAGAAAAAGTAAGATCGAATTTGCTGAACGTATGCGCGTTGTTAGCATACGGGTTAAATTTTAGTTCTGATTCGTCTGCTGAAGCTTCATACAGGTCATTGTAGTTATGAAAAACAACCATCACATCGAACAACGGCGATCTGCTTCGGTCTGTTTTTATATTCAGTTCCTCTATTATTTTATCGAAAGGATATTGCTGATGCTCGTACGCCTCGAGAACCGTTCGGTTCACTTTTTCAAGCAAATTCTTGAAGCTGTCATTGGTGCCAAATTTTGTTCGGATAGGCAGCGTGTTCACGTAAAAACCTACCTGGTTTTCGAGGTCTGCATGGTCCCGGCCTGAAATCGGTGTGCCTATTATCAAGTCCGTTTGTCCGGTATACTTGAACAACAGTGTTTTTATTGCGGCCAAAATAATAGTCAGGATGCTTGTTCCCTCACTTTTAGCAATATTTTCTAATTGCTCATAAGCATTTTCATGAAGTGTCGACTGTAATAAAGCTCCTGTATAAGTTTTTATTGCTGGCCTTGTAAAATCCGTCATCATATCCAGCACCGGCAGCGGCGCCCTGAACT
>CAXTDO010000875.1:0-2746 GCA_964242315.1 uncultured Flavihumibacter sp. | reverse complement strand
CCTTTCCAACCTTTAAAACGCAAACTATCGACAATTCACAAACGCGTGTGCTGGCATTTATAAATATTGTGGGTGAAGGTATGAGGCCAACCTATGAGCAAAATGCCAATGATATGGACTCCAAGATGTCTGCCATGGTGGCCAGGCGTTTCAGTGCATACGTGGTAGGGTTTAAAGTAGCTCATTATGAAGGACACGAGTGGACTCCGGTAGACCGGGCAGTGGAAGCCGGCAAGCAGGCAGGCAATATTCCTGTGATAGTTGATTTTGGTGGCAGCACGCCGCCACTCTCCATTGAAGAGCTTTTCATGAAACACCTTCGTCCCGGTGATATATTTACCCATTGTTTTGGCCAGTTGGCAACCAGGGAATTTATTGTAGATACTACCACTAAAAAGGTGAAACCATTTGTGTATGAAGCAAGGAAGCGGGGGATTATCTTCGACGTAGGTTACGGCGGAATCAGTTTTGCTTATTCACAGGCCATTCCTGCGGTTAAAGAAGGATTTTATCCGAACTCCATCAGCACCGATATCCATATTGGCAGCATGAATAATGCCATGAAGGATATGCTTACCACGATGTCGAAATTCCTGGCTATGGGCATGGATTTAAAATCGGTAATTACGGCAAGTACCTGGAATCCTGCCAAAGAGATCAAACGCGAAGAATTAGGCAACCTGTCTGTTGGGTCGGAAGCTGATGTGGCGGTATTAAATATCCGCGAAGGCAAATTCGGGCTCTTCGATTATACCGGATATAAGCTCCCTGCCAGCAAGAGGCTGGAATGCGAATTGACCATCAGGGCCGGCAGGATCGTATATGATTTTAACGGTATCGCCGATCCCATCGTAGCACCACGCAGGGCCTTCGCTACTGATTCAACAAGAGGAAGGAGAAGAGAACCGGAGAACACTCACTAATGATTAATTGTTAATGATTAATTATTAACGGTATGTGATTAATTATCAATCATAGCCACTAATAGTTAATCATTACTCATTAAACAATGACAATTAATCATTAATCATTAATAATTAATCATTAAAAATGAAATTTCATCGTACGTTATTGCTTGTGCTGATATGTAGTGTATCGCAGTTAATGGCTCAAACGATTTCAAAAGACGAACTGATATTCCTCACTTCGGAATGGAAAGGCGAACGCTTTGCCGATGGCCGTCCTAAAATCCCTGATGCACTTATTAACCGGGCTAAAAATATAGGTATTGAAGAAGCCTGGCAGATACTGGGAAACGAAGGTTACAATAACCAGTTTGAACGCAACTGGAAAATGGTTCATGACGATGTTCCGGTTGTTGGAAGAGCGGTGACCGCATCTTTTATGCCCACCAGGCCCGACATAGAAAAGAATATCAAAGACCGTGGAAAGAAGCAGGGGCGTATCGGCAACACCAATGCATGGCCCATTGATGTGCTTATTAAAGGTGACGTGTATGTTGCCGATTGTTTTGGCAAGATAGAAGCAGGCACACTTATAGGCGATAACCTCGGCAACTCCATTTTTGCTAAAACAGGCAACGGGGTGATATTCGACGGTGCAGCACGCGACCTTTCGGGACTGGCGGAGATAAAGGGCTTCAACGCTTTTGTTCGGGATTTTGATCCCTCATTTTTAAAAGAAGTAGTATTGATGGGATTGAATACACCCATCCGCATCGGCAAAGCCATCGTGCTTCCGGGCGACCTGGTGATATCTGAGAAAGAAGGCGTGCTGTTCATTCCGGCCCACCTGGCGGAGAAAGTAATTGCTACGGCAGAATTTATTGGGCTAAAAGATAAGTTCGGCCATGCGATGTTGAAGTCCGGCAAATATACACCCGGACAGATTGACAACGAATGGCCTGCTGCTATAAGGGAAGACTTTTTAAAATGGCTGGGCGAGCATCCCGGTGAAATGAAAATGACCAGGGAGCAGTTGGACAACTTTATGAACAAGCGAACCTGGTAATTATTTCTGTGTGATAAGTTTTTTGTTGAACCACGGAGGCACCAAGGCACGGAACATGTGTGAGCACTATTTGGATTTACCATGTTCTTCCGTGCCTTGGTGCCTCCGCGGTTCAACAAAAGTCATAAGCAATTGTGTAACCATAAATAACTAAATCTGCAATGATCAAAAGGAATATTTACAAAAAAAAAATTAACTACGTTCTTTCCTTCATCATACTTTTTGCTGTTATCGGATTTACAGTTATAAAAGATCCCGTTCCCTTACCGGCGGTGAACACCAAAAACGGTGGACTATTTTTACCGGGAAATTTCGAGGCAGTAGTAGTGGTGGATAGCCTTCAGGGACGTGCCAGGCATATTGCCGTCAATAATAACGGTGATGTGTACGTTAAGTTAAGGTTTCCTGATTCTATCGGCGGCAATGTTGCTCTTCGTGATACCAACAGGGATGGCAGGGCAGACATTATTGAAAAATTCGACAATTACGATGATAAAGGCAGTTATGGTACTGCCATGCGCATTTATAAAGGCTATCTTTATTTCAGTTCTGAGTTAAATATTTTCCGCCAGAAACTATCGCCCGGAAAATTAGTCCCAGACGGACCTATCGAGCTTATTGTGAAAGATGATAATCCACGCGGACGTGCAGAACACGATGCGAAGCCCATTACCTTCGATAACTCTGGACATATTTACGTTCCTTACGGAGCTCCATCCAATGCATGTCAGGAACGAAACAGATTACCCGGTTCGCCCGGATTACCGAATTGCCC
>CAXTDO010000874.1:0-2752 GCA_964242315.1 uncultured Flavihumibacter sp. | reverse complement strand
TATGACTCTCGCCCCTGTTCCGCCAATACCAAAAACATACAAGTTTCTTGTCATCGTATCATAAATATTAAAATGGAGTTCGCTTTGCAAATATGGAAGCTTTCTTCATCAGGATAGAAAAAATAATAAAATAAATGGAAGCATATAAAGCGTTCACTAAAGAAAATTTATACATGAATGCATCGGCATCTTCACCGGTTGCTCCCTTTGCCTGGGAGATGGCAAAATAGATTGCCACACCTATTAAGAGAACAAGGGTAATGACCCAGTGAACAAGCTTATCCCAAACAGGTTTCCATCTGCCTAATGCCAGGTAAAATATAAGCCCGAATATTAAAGCAAAAAGAAGCGTAAAAAGTCCAACCGAAGGATATACATCCGTGCCATATACAGGATCTGCATTCGTGCCGGTTAAAAATTCGTAAAAGGTTTTGAACATGTTTACTTTTTTATGGGAATAGTAATCGAAATAAAATCCTGGTTGGGGTTTTGATAGGCGGCGCGCACGCCATCTATTAAATGTTCCAGGGCAAAAGTTTTACCCGAAATGTCTTTTACGTTCCTGTCATCCATTATGGACTGACTGTGGTAAGATGTATCATACTGTAAAGGAAGACTGATCTTCATTTCAGTATTTGATTTATACATATCACTCACCTCTATGATAAAAATATGAGATGACTTTGACAAAGCATCCAGTTCATTTTTTTTGAGATCCGCTTTATTAATGCTTTCGGGAGTTAATATTGAAATGATCCTATAGTCAATATTTCCTTTATCAAGCTTCAGATTTTTTTTAAGGTAATTGGTATCCTGTGCATAAGCAGGCAGGGCTGCAAGGTCAGCTCCTATGGCAATGGTGGCAGGTTTGGATTTGGAAATACGTGCACTGGTAAGCTTGTTGTTCTCGGGCTGCCATTCACCCAGTTTCTTAAATCTGAAAAAAATTTCATATTCTGTAACAGGCTTATCAAAAACGCCGAAGTCCATTGCGATGTTATAGTGTTTGAAAGGTTCGAGCTTCTGTAGCTGAGGATTGAACTTTTTCAGCAATTCTCTATTACCCATCACCCATAAATAATAAGGCCTCATAACAGATCCCTTTTTTATTGGCAGCTTACCATTCTGATAGGTATAATAAGTGCCGTCAAAATCTGAATTGAATCCGTATACCGAGGCGCATATGTCGTTCTTCTTTTGAAGTCTGCTGAAAGTGCTGGTAATAAAAGGCTTCAGCCCTCCTTCGGCTTTTTCGCGATTGATTTCCCTGTTGGCTTTGATATCTTCGTCGTTGTAAGACAGTATACAATCGGAAACAAACATGGAAATATCATTGGAGTCTGTTCTGTCAGCAATCATCTGAAAAATTTTGTGCATCTCCGAGCTTTTCTCCTTTGCGGGGTGTTTTGTAGCGATCGTATAGATGAAATCTTCTGTTGTTCCGGTGAAAGGCACCGCAGCGTCGGCTATGTAATAATTATGAAGTTTTAAGGTGCCGGAATCTACTTTTTGTTCAATAGCAATAAGCAGGTTTGGAATTGTTTTTACAAAATCAGTCGAACCTTTCAGATAGCCAGCCATACTTCCGGATACTTCCATAAAAAAATTCAACTTTTCAATCTTATGTTGCGATACAGGTATCTTTTCCTTTTTTTTATTTTCAGTACAGCCAAAACAAATAAACAGAAAGCAAATCCATAAGGTTTTTTTCATTAACGAGATTTCGTTAAAAATACTAAGGTTTTTCAACTAATACGAATTTTAATGATAGGTAACAACTTTGGTATTAGCTCTATTAAGTGCATCCCGGCAGACTTATGCTAAAGAAACATTACAGTAAAAAAGGTGATTCAAAATTGAGATATCTTTGATTCTTACTTAATAATAGAAGTAATACATCATTAAAAAAATAAACAACCATCCATGTTCCAGCTAAAAATCATTATCGCCAGCACAAGGCCCGGCAGAAAGGGTGCCGCTATAGCATCCTGGATAGAAAAAATAGCCCGTAAACACAACGACTTCGAAGTTACAATGCTAGACCTGCTGGAGATCAACCTTCCATTCTTCAACGAACCCAATCATCCAAGATTGCAAAAATACGAACACGAGCATACCA
This sequence comes from uncultured Flavihumibacter sp., assembly GCA_964242315.1. Classification (GTDB taxonomy): domain Bacteria; phylum Bacteroidota; class Bacteroidia; order Chitinophagales; family Chitinophagaceae; genus JADCRZ01. The sequence continues at coordinate 633 of CAXTDO010000874.1, read as the reverse complement.
AAAGATGGAGCGAAACCATCACCCATGCAGATGCTTTCATTTTTGTAACCCCTGAATATAATTACAGTTTTAACGCTCCGTTAAAAAATGCGATTGATTATTTATTTGTTGAATGGGGATATAAACCGGTAGCTTTTGTAAGCTATGGTGGCATTGCAGCAGGCACCAGGGCGGTTCAAATGCTGAAACAGGTAGTAACAACGCTGAAGATGGTACCGCTTACCGAATCAGTCAATATTCCTTTTTTCACAAAATACATTGACGACCAGGAACGATTCAATGGCGATGACTCCCTACAAAAAAGCACGGACGGTATGATCAATGAACTCGCCAAGTGGACGGCAGTGATGAAACCGATGAGGTCTCAGGTATGAGGTATGGGGTATGAGGTATGAGGTAAGTACAAAATGCCTCATACCCCATACCCCATACCCCATACCTGATACCCGACTAAGGATTCTGCTTGATCTTATCCTTGTTGATATCTATCTGGCTCTGCGGAATGGGAAATATCATGTCATTATCCGTTACATCCCTTACCAGGTTGAACTGCGTTTTCTTACTGTTCATAACGGAAACGGCCCTGCCGGTGCGTACCAGATCGAACCAACGCAAGCCTTCAAAGGCAAATTC
>CAXTDO010000873.1:0-2764 GCA_964242315.1 uncultured Flavihumibacter sp. | reverse complement strand
GCAACAAATACCTCCTGCAGGATATCCTCCGCTTCGTATTGATTGTGTAGATTTCAGGAATAATAAATGCAGAAATTAACAAAATGTCAACCAACCAACGATAATTGAAAATTTTTTTCCACTCTTTTCTAATTGTCCAGTGTACAATAAAACCAGAAGCAATCACGATTAACACAAACGGACCCTTTGTCATGGCAGCAAACGCCGCAAACAAACAACCCAATACAATATGTAAACTTAGGTTCTTCGTGAGGGATTTATAAAAATGATACACACTACCTATTATCAATCCGGTTAAATATGGCTCTGCCCGAATGTCATTGTTAGAAATCACCAAATGCAAGGCTGTTAAATAAATGAGAACTGCCAGCATTGCAATGTTTTGGGAATATAATTCTTTTGCAAGTAACCACATATATATTCCGCCCATTGCCCAAAACAGGAGCGCAGGTAATTTATAGCCTACAGTATTTATTCCAAAATCTTAAAGCTGAGAGCTGTCATCCAAAAAGGGAAATGTGGTTTGTCGAGCCAGTCTTTTCCTTCAACCTTAAGATTAATAAAGTCAGCTGATTGAACCATTGTTTTAGCGATTGTGGCATATAGCGCGCCATCTGGTTCAAGGATAGTTACAAACAGGCCCGACAAATTTGCAACTATTCCTAAAACAAGCAACCACAAGAAATGTTTCTTTAACCATTTGCTCTAATATATATTATCTGATTTGGGCATCATCATTTATCAGTGGTTAATCCTTTTTATGTTTCTTGTTGTTGGTAATAAAAACAAGTTTGCCAGGGCTGTTTTGATTGGTTGCCAGTTTTCGAAAATCCTGGCCATAGAGGTACCTATTAATATGCCAAGTAAGCCGCCGGCGGCAATGTCGAGTGGGTAATGCTTACCTACATAAATTTGAGCATAGCCAATAATGAAAGCCCATAGCCATAACCATTTCCATTTTTGCCGGTATTGTGCAGTATTGTCCAGTACCAGAAACTCGCTAATCCAAAATGGTTGGCTGCATGAGATGATGGAAATGAATATTTTCCTCCACATTCAATAACATTTCTAATAAACGGTTGAATCATCGGATCAAAGCAGGGGCGGGGCCGTTCAAAAAGCGGCTTGAACAAACCTGCAGATAAACTATCACATAGAACAAAAGTTAAAATGCTTAATACAATAAAGGGGAGGACATGTTTTCGGGATTTTTTCAGGGCTATAAAGAGTAGAGTGATATACATGGGTATCCAGGTAAGTGGATTCCTCACAATCAGAAAGAAATCGTTCAGGAAATAATGATCCGAGTCATTGTGAATTAAGATGAATACAATTTTATCTATTTTATCAAGCCATTCAGTTAATGTCATAGAAATTGATTTGTGTAAAGCTAATTAGCACATGTTAAGTGATAGTTACCGAATCTTTTGCTTTGTGAGAACATTTGAAATCGCAGAATCTTAATTGGTAAGACATAGCATTGGAGTTATGTTATGTATGATGTTACTTATTAAATTGTAGTAGCTGACCTTGTAAGTGTTTTTTTAACCACGGAGGGCGCAGAGGAAGAAACGCAGAGGGTGCTGAGGGTTTTCTCTGCGCCCTCTGCGTTTCCTCCTCTGTGTACTCTGCGGTTAAAAAACTGGTCTGGAGGCTGATTATATGTGTTAGCTGAAACAGGTGTTAACAATAATATCATATCCGGTGAATATTATTGTAACAAAACCCTATTACCTTAGAACTAGTATTATCTGATGTCAAACCCGAACATCAGTTAATTCCCGGGTGAGCAGTCCTTTATTTTATCCTTCCAATCCTGTTAAACCAATATCTATGAGTAAGATCATGACCATCAATTTCGACTTCCTGGAACATTCTTATTATTTTCTTGCACATCATAAAATCAAGGGAGATCTGAAGGAATATTATATCACCGTGATGGATGGCAGCCTGGAAAAAATACTTTACGGCAACCACGTTATTAAAGAACAGGATGGAAGTCTGTTGGTAGAAGATTCCGGATATGATGAACAGTATAAATTAAAAGTAAAGATTACAGAAGCGTTAAGTGAATATCTTCATGTGCCACTGACCTATATATACAAATCATACATATAGCGAAATAAAATAACGCATCGTTGGAGTTAGCCAGCTTAAAGGTATTGTGATAACTACCATTACTTATCCCACCATACCTTTATATTACTGTCATCACCGCCCATCGCGGCTTTTGCTGCAGCAAGGTTTTCCGGATTGAGAGATTGCAGGTAAGTAGGGTAAGGCACTCTTACCGGAAACTTATTTTCAGCAGGAATACCGTTGCCTCTTGGCAAAACGGGATACCCAGTACGTCTTTTTTCAAACCACGATTGATAGTCGACAAAGAAGTAGGCATAATACTTTTGGAGCATTATTTGTTCCAGTTGCTGTTCGGGTGTAGCATTGATATTATATTGTACTCCCACCTGTTGCAGGTAGCCTGCCGGCAATACTGTTCCCCACTGGGTCATAGAGGCAGTGATGCCGTTTTCATAATGTTGTTTTGCTGTTTTACCAGTATTGAAACCTTTAAGTGCCAACTCCGACTTTATAAATTCAACTTCCGCATACGTCATCATAACACCAAGCTGAGGCAACGTTTTGAGCGCATCGCTATAGCTTGAATTCTTTCCTACGGCATATTCCAGTGAAGCAGGGTAGCCGCTTTGAATTCCCTGGTACACATTTACACCATTCACTGCAACGGTTGTCATCCATATGGCTC